>JAHJVF010000321.1 GCA_018828505.1 Bacteroidota bacterium
ACCTCTTCGTGAAGCAGTTGAGTTTTATAAGCACCGCCATAATTGGAGTAACCGTTTGGTTGCAGGCGACAGTCTCCTGGTAATGAATTCAATGATTGAAAAAGAAGGGCTTGCCGGACAGGTGCAAATGATTTACTTTGATCCCCCTTACGGCATTAAGTACGGCAGCAACTTCCAACCATTTGTTAATAAGCGTGATGTGAAAGATGGTAAGGATGAAGACTTAACCGGCGAACCTGAAACAATTAAAGCTTTTCGTGATACATGGGAGCTTGGCATTCACTCTTACTTAACTTATTTACGCGACAGATTACTCCTTGCAAGAGAACTGCTGAATGAAAGTGGTAGCTGCTTTGTGCAGATCAGTGATGAGAATGTGCATCATGTTAGAGAAATGATGGATGAATTATTTGGGGAGAAGAATTTTGTCAGCATGATGTGCTTTACCAAGACGGGAGGATTTCAATCTAAGTTTGTAGATAGCTTGTATGATATGGTTCTTTTCTACGCGAAGGACAAGAATCAACTGAAGTTCCGAAAACTGTACGAGTCCAAAGAGATCTCTCGCAGTGGGTTGGCTAATTATCCGTTTGTTGAGATGGGCGATGGAACCACACATCCTTTGACTACTGAGGAAAGAGGGGATCCTGAATTGTTGCCGAAAGGCGCAAGGCTTTTTGGAATTCATGCCCTCACAAGTGGAGGCGCGGCGAGCGATGCACAACCTTTTGAATTTGAAGGTAAGACTTGGTTCCCGAAGTCGGGTGAGCATTGGAAAGCCAAGTATCCAGAAGGCATGAAGAATCTTGCTAAAGCTGGCAGGATTGTCGCAACTGCTACTCGTATAGGATACAAGAGATACTTAGATGATTTTCCCTCGATACCGATTTCAAATATTTGGACCGACACTCGCGGAGAAATGAATATCACATATGTTGTTCAAACCGTAGAAAAAGTGATCCAGCGTTGCCTACTCATGACCACCGATCCAGGTGATCTTGTTTTCGATCCAACTTGCGGAAGCGGAACTACCGCCTTTGTTGCAGAGCAGTGGGGACGCAGATGGATTACCTGTGATACATCTCGAGTTGCAACTACACTTGCCAAACAAAGATTAATGACTGCACTGTTCGATTATTATGAGCTTGCTCATCCCGAAGAAGGAGTCGGCAGCGGATTCAAATATGAAACCGTTCCGCATATAACTTTAAAATCAATTGCCAACAACGAACCCCCTGCAACAGAAACTCTTTACAATAAACCATTTATTGACAACTCAAAGCACAGAGTAACCGGACCATTTACCGTTGAAGCTGTTCCATCTCTTTCAGTCCGTTCAATTGACGATGTAGAGCGAATCGGTGATTCGCTCCATCCACCCGATAATTCGATCGCACGATCAGGCGAAACACTCCGACAATCAGAATGGAGAGATGAGCTTTTACGGTCAGGAATAAGAGGAAAGCACAAACAAATAATTAACTTCACACGGGTAGAACCATTATCCGGCACAAAATGGCTTCACGCAGATGCAGAAACACAAACCCCCCTTAATCCCCCCTTTCAGAAAGGGGGGACACAGGGGGGTTCCAGAGTAGTAATTTCCTTCGGACCGGAACACGCACCATTAGAGCAAAGACAAGTTGCTTTAGCAATTGAAGAAGCACAGATGCTCATTCCGAAACCCAAAATGATAGTGTTTGCTGCATTCCAATTTGATCCCGAAGCCGCAAAAGATATTGATGAAACCAATTGGCCGGGAGTCGCATTGCTGAAAGTTCAAATGAACGCAGACTTACTGACCGATGACCTCAAGAAAAAGCGAAGCAGCAATGAAAGTTTTTGGCTTATCGGCTCGCCGGACGTTGTCGTAAAGAAAATCAAAGAGAAAATTAAGGCTAAGAAGAATTACGCTGCGGAAAAAATTTTATATCAAGTTGAGGTATTAGGTTTCGATTACTACAATACAAGAACAGGTAATGTTGAATCGGGTGGTAAAGATAAAATTGCAATGTGGATGCTCGATACAGATTACGATGGACGCAGCTTATTTCCTCGCCAGGTATTCTTCCCGATGGCTGGAGAGAAAGACGGCTGGGCGCGTCTTACCAAAAACCTGAAAGCCGAAATTGATGAAGAACTAATCGAAGCATATAAAGGAACTGTATCTCTTCCCTTCGAAGCCGGTGAATACAAACGCATCGCAGTGAAGATAGTTGATGATAGGGGGATTGAATCACTAAAAATTTTGGAGTTGTAAAAACTAAATGCCCCAAATAATAAACACATCCCGCTTTTTGCGGGACAGGTACTGCGATGGGAATTGTTCTTGTATAGACAACAAACAATTGGCTTCAGGCAACACTTTACCAAAAGGATTATCTTTGCATAAAAAAATTATGATACCGAAATGAAACTAAGCCAAATCAAAATAAGAAACTTCAAGTCAATCAAAAAACTTATTTTACCATTAAACGAGATTAATGTTTTAATTGGCCCTAATGGTACCGGTAAATCAAATTTTGTCCAATTCTTTAATCTATTAAACAACATAGTTTCACAGAATTTGCAAAACTACGTTACTGCAAATGGAGGTGCAGACAGTTTTCTATTCTTTGGTAGAAAACGCTCAGAATCTTTTTCAGGTACTATATCTTTTGGTTTAAATGATTACAACTTTGAATTAACAGCCACAGCAGAGAATAACTTCTTCTTCAGTAAAGAAATATTTAAATATAATAATTCTGCTTATGGAGTTACTTCAAGCAGAAATTTAGCTGATGGTAATCGGGAAACAAATCTTATTAAACAGTATAAAGTAGATCAAAAAGAAAGCGTAGCTTATCACATTATTCAAGCTATGACAACCTGGAGAGTGTATCATTTCCATGACACCAGTTCAACTGCAAAAGTAAAACAAGAGGGGGATATAAATGATAACAGAACTCTTAGGAGAGATGCTTCCAACTTAGCTGCTTTTCTATATTTGCTTCAGGAAAATTACAACGATTATTTCTTAAGGATTGAGAATACTATTAAACTCATTGCGCCCTTCTTTGAGAAATTTCAGTTAGAACCATTGGCATTGAACAGAGAAAAAATACGGCTTGAATGGAAACACGTTGATTCTGATGAGTACTTTAATGCAAACCATTTATCGGATGGAACTCTTAGAATGATTTGCCTGATTACACTTTTATTGCAGCCAAATTTACCGGATACCATTATTATTGACGAACCGGAGTTAGGACTCCACCCTGCAGCGATAGAATTACTTACTTCATTGATAAAATCTGTAGCTGCAAATAATAAACAAATTATTTGCTCAACACAGTCTGTAACATTTCTTAATCATTTCGATCCGGAAGATATTATAGTTGTAGATAGAAATAATGGAGAATCGCTTTTCAAACGGCTTGATAAAAGTACCTTAACGGAGTGGTTAAATGAATATGCAATCGGTGAACTCTGGGAAAAAAATGTACTTGGGGGAAGACCATAAATGTCGAAGAATATTTTAATTCTTGTTGAAGGTCAAACCGAAGAAGGTTTTATCAAACGGGTTTTAGGCCCTTATTTGGCTGCGAAGGAAATTTATCTCACCCCAACCATTATCAAAACAAAAAGAGAAATTCGTGGACCTGATCATAAGGGAGGCGTAAATTCCTACAGGCAGGTTAAAAGAGATTTAATTCCATTGTTAAGTGATACTTCCGCCAACGTTGTGACGACAATGATTGATTATTATGCACTTCCGACTGACTTTCCAGGTTACGATCAAAGACCAAGTAGCATTTGTTATGCAAGGGTTGAGTTTATGGAAAACCAATTTAGTGCAGATATAAACCAAACAAAGTTTTTACCATACCTTCAATTACACGAATTTGAAGCATTAGTTTTTGCAAGTGAGGATAAATTGCCTTCGGCGTTTATCAATGTACCGACAAAACTTGCTCAAGTTACTGCAATAAACAATTCTTTTACGTCACCGGAAGAAATTAATGAGAACCCGGTTTCCGCTCCATCTAAAAGATTAAAAAGTATTTTTCCGGATTATCAAAAAACTTATCACAGTCCTACCTCGTTCTCCTTGAAAGGTAGTTTGCTTCTTTCTATAAATTTATTTAAACAAAATAATTATTTTGATAGTTTAATTGGAGAAAACTTATGGTTTAAAAAAATGAAAACATTCCTTACTTTTATCTAAATTGCAAATAAATATACGTTCTACAATGACTCATAAATTTGAGATGCCTAAGCGGGTAGTAAGTGATTCTCAGGGATTTGAAACTTTAAATGATTTTTATAATCAAACCAAAAATGCTTTTATAGATACAATAGTCATTGATTTTTCTAATACAGATTGGTTTGACGCTAATTTATTGGCAATGTTGGGTGCGATATTAAGCAGGTTAGAGGAAAATCTGAATAGTATAAACATAATTAACCTAAAAAATAGGTTAGAGAAAATATTTAGCAAAAATCATTTTTTAAGTAACTTTGGGGGGTATAAGATTGAGGATTATTACCAGACGACAATCAAATACAAAAAAATTAAACCAAACGAAGAAAAGGTATTTAAATATTATTTAGATAATGAACTATTATCTAAAACTGTATTACCTAAAATGAGCACAGGACTAAGAAAAAAAATTAATGAAAGTATTTTTGAAATCTTTAATAATGCCATTATCCATGGGGAAAGCAGCGATATTTTTAGCTGTGGTCAATATTATCCTAGGGGGAGCAAGTTAGATTTTACAATAGTAGATCTTGGAAAAACAATTAAAGTTAATGTAAATAAATATTTAAATAAGAATTTAAAAGGAAGTCAAGCTATTGATTGGGCCGTTCAGGAAGGAAATACCACAAAAGTGGGAGATACGCCTGGTGGTTTAGGATTAAGCCTGATTAGAGATTTCTTAAAACTAAATAATGGAAAAATCCAAATAAGATCCTGCGATGGATATTGGTGCCAGGCAGGTAATCAAATAAATCAAATAAGTTTTGATAAAGAATTTGACGGAACAATTGTTAATTTAGAATTTAATCTTAATGATAAGAGTCTATATTATCTAAAAAGTGAATTAAAACCAGAAGATATTTTATAAGGATTAAAATGCAAGAAATTAAAGTAAATATTTTTGAACTTATCTCAAGTCATGCAGCTGTTGCCACGGACGATGGAAACAAGCTTTACGACAGAATAAATAAAATTTTCAAGAGTAAAAACAAAGTTGTTTTAGATTTTAATAATATAGAGCTGATTACGTCCACATTTTTAAATTCCTCTATTGGACGATTATATGGTCATTATGATAGCAATTTTATTAAAGAACACCTTTCCATAAATAATCTTAATGATGATGATTTATTATTATTAAAAAAAGTTGTTGAGAGAGCAAAGGAATATTTTACTCAAAAAGAAAAAATGGAAAAAGGAATTAGAGAGACTTTGGAGAATGAAGAAGATAATTGATATAAGAAGTTACTCTCCATCAAAAACAGATAATTTTATTTTTGATACCAACGTTTGGTTATATTTGTTTTGTCCTCTCGGCGGATATAAGACTTTAATTATTAAAGACTATGAGGATTTTTTAGTTAAAATTATTAAGGTTAATTCCGGCATATATTTATCGTCATTAATTTTATCTGAATTCATTAATAGCTATATCCGTTTAGACTTTAATATCAAGAAACATACAAATCCAAATCAATTTGTTAATTTTAAAAAAGATTATAGACCTTCCCAAGATTATTCAAATACCGTGAGTACAGTACGAGCAACTTTAAAACAGCAAATAATTAGAATCACAAAAAACATAGACGATGGTTTTAGCAATTATAATTTAACTGATATTATAAATAATATTGATAAATCAGACTTTAACGATTTATGTACTGAAGAACTCTCTTCAATTTCTAATCTTAAAATTGTAACTGATGATAAAGATTTTAAAATCTCTACGAAAACAATCGAAGTATTAACTTCTAATCCAAAACTATTAAATCCATAGCTCAAATGGATAAAATAGTTCGCTTAATAATCAATTCCTTCTACACAGAACCAACTTACTATTGGAATTACGGCAGAGATACACGCCCATTCATTTTAGGTATTTCAAATAAATAATGGTGTACGATTAAATTATAGTGACACAAAAAAGGAATAGATAAACGTATGGATATATTAAGTAAATATAACAGTGAACTAAAAACATACTGCAATAAGAACAGAATTAAAAAGTTTTCTTTATTCGGTTCATACTTAAAAAATGCATACGACAGAGAGAACGATATTGATTTGTTAATAGAGTTTGAAGATGATACCGAATACGGTTTGCTTGATGTTGCAAGAATGGAACGTGAACTCTCGGAAATAATCGGCAAAAAAGTTGACCTCCGAACACCCGAGGAACTAAGCAGGTATTTCAGAGACACTGTAGTTAAAGAAGCAAAAGTGAGATATAAAAACAATACAGGTGAATAATGACAATCAACAATATTAACATACGGGAAGATAAACTTGCGGAAATCTGCAAACGTTATAAGATAAGTGAGATTGCTCTTTTTGGCTCGGCGTTAAGGGACGATTTTACCGAAAGCAGTGATATTGATCTTCTGGTTGAGTTTAAACCTGATTCAGGCATTACTTTATTTAATATTGTTGATCTGAAAGATGAATTTGAAAAACTGTTTGGTAGAGAAGTGGATATTGCTTCAAAGAATGCGCTTAAAAGAAGTCGCAATTATTTAAGAAAGAAGGCAATACTAGAAAACTATAAGGTAATTTATGCTTCGTGACAAATCCTCGCTGATAGATATTTTTAATGCTTGTGAAAGTATCGGTCGGTTTATTAAGAATAAAACACGAGAGGATTTTTACAATGATGAAATGATGCAGGAAGCAGTTATAAGGAAAATTGAAATCATTGGTGAAGCGGCAAATCGTGTTTCCGATGAATTAAAAAAACGATTTCCTGAATTACCATGGAGAAAAATGCGTGCGATGCGAAATATTCTGATTCATATGTATGATGAACTTGAACTTGAAATTGTATGGGATACTGCTGAAAAAGACATTCCAAAACTAAAAAAACAGTTAGAAGAGATTATTCCTTTACTGGAAGATTAAATTGAATAAAATCGATAAACTCATAATCAACTCCCCATACTCAGAACCAAAACAATATTGGAGTTACGATAGAGAAACACGTTCATTTTCTCTTGCTGAAGGAAGACGCCCTGCCGGTTATGTAATTGCATCGGAAACATCTAAATCGTTTGATGATCCGGGCGTATTCAAACCGATTGAGCTTGTTAATACAATTCGTCCACGAGTAAAAAAATGGCGCGAGTCAGGTTATCCGGGTGTCACAGGAATAACTAAAAGATTACTTGAACATTGGAACGATAAAGAAGCAAGACAGAACAGATTATTCTTTTGTCAGATCGAAGCAATTGAAACACTAATCTGGTTAACAGAAGCGCCTGAATCTGAAAAGGTGGGTATCGAAATTCAATCAGATGGCGGTGAGTTCATACGGATTTGTTCAAAGATGGCAACGGGTTCAGGTAAAACAATTGTAATGGCAATGCTGATTACCTGGCAGGTATTAAATAAAGTCACTTATCCTCAGGATTCTCGGTTTTCTAAGAACGTTTTTGTAGCCGCTCCAGGATTAACAGTAAAAAGCAGGCTGCAAGTGCTTCAACCTTTCGGTGAAGGAAATTTTTACGATGAATTTAATATTGTTCCTTCTGGTCTTATCGAAAAACTGCGACAAGGTAAAGTAATTATTAAAAATTGGCACGCACTAAATTGGGAAACTGAAGAAAAGCTTGCAAAGAAAAAGACTGTAGATAAGCGTGGTGCAAAAAGCGATGAAGCTTATGTCCGTGAAGTTCTTGAAGAAATGGCAAATGCAAAAAATATTATCGTAATAAATGATGAAGCACATCATGCCTGGCGTGTTCCTGCTGAATCGAAAATTAAAGGATTGAAGAAAGAAGAAATTGAAGAGGCAACTAAATGGATTGGCGGTCTTGATCGGATAAACAAAGCACGCGGTATTCTTTGCGGTTATGATTTTTCTGCAACTCCATTCGTTCCGACAGGCAAAAAAAGTTCAGAAGAAGCTTTGTTCGGTTGGATAGTTAGTGATTTCGGATTGAATGATGCAATAGAATCCGGTTTAGTTAAAACTCCAAGGGTAGTTGTAAGGGATGATGCGGTGCCGGATGCTAAATCATACAAGTCAAAATTATATCACATTTATGAACATGTAAAAGATGATCTGACACAAAAGGCAGAAGAACATGTCCCGCTTCCTGATCTTGTAATCAATGCATATTATCTTTTAGGGAAAGATTGGCTCGAGACATTTGAGAAATGGAAAATCTCTAACGAAAAAACTCCACCGGTGATGATAACAGTTGCCAACACCACAAAGACTGCCGCAAGAGTCAAGTTCTCTTTCAATAGAAAAAAAATCATGATTGATGAACTTTGTGATCCAAATACTACTTTACATATCGATTCTAAAGTTCTTGATATGGCTGAATCGAAGGATGAAGCAGAAGACGTAATAGAAGAAATTTCGGAAGAAGCTGATGAGAATGAAACTCCAACAAAAAAATTAACTAAGCAGAAGCAAGCAGAGTTACTTAGGCAAACAGTTGATACGGTAGGAAAAATAGGTAAGCCTGGCGAACAAATTAGAAAAGTTATAAGTGTTGGTATGCTGTCAGAGGGATGGGATGCAAAAACAGTAACACACATAATGGGTTTACGTGCTTTTACAAGTCAGCTTCTTTGTGAGCAAGTTGTTGGGCGAGGGTTACGTCGAACATCTTATGAAGTAAATAATGAAGGATTATTTGAGGCCGAATATGTAAATATTTTTGGTATTCCATTTACATTTCTTCCGCATGAATCGCAGGATGGTCCTCCTCCGCCCCCTCAACCTCCTAAAACAATGATTCAACCTGTAAAGGAAAAAGAACGGTTCGAAATCAGATGGCCCAATATTATCCGTATTGATCACGTTTATACTCCACAGCTAAAAATAGATTTGAATAAAGTTAGAACACTCCAAATTAATGCTTATGAAACACCCACTTTGGTTCAGATCGCTCCAACGATTGAAGGCAAGCCAGATCTTACAAAAATTTCTGAGATTGACTTGCAGAAAATTGGTGATGAATATCGTTATCAAAAGATAATATTTACAACAGCGCGGGATGTTTATGATCAGATGAGTCCTGATTGGAAGGGGGATAAATCATTTCTTCTTGCTCAACTTGTAAAAATAGTAGAACAGTTCATAAAATCGGATATCATTCAAATCAATCCACCTCTGTTTTTTCAAGATGGTGTAAAACGCCGAATCTTAATTACGTTGAATATGAGTAAAATCGTAAATCATATATTTAATTCGATCAAATGTGAAAACACGCAATCAATCACTCCGGTGTTTGATTCCGATAAGCCGATCAAATCAACCGGTGATATGAGAACCTGGTACACAAGTAAGCCATGTGAACCAACAGAAAAATCCCACATAAATTTTGTCGTGTTGGATAGCACATGGGAATCATCCGTCGCTTTTCAGCTTGATAAGCGTCCAAACGTCTCCGCCTGGGTAAAAAATGATCACTTAGGATTTGAAATACCTTATATGTTTCAAGGGATTGTTCATAAATATCGTCCGGATTATATAACAAAGCTTTCTGATGACTCACATATAATAATTGAAGTTAAGGGGCAAGAAACACAACAAGATAAAGTTAAATGGGATTACCTTGATGAATGGATACGTGCGGTGAACGAATATGGAGGATTTGGTAAATGGAATTGGACTGTTGTTGATGAATCATTGGAATTTTTATTCGGTTATTCATAGAGAATCCTGATGAGTCGGGACTCTACGAAAATGTTTTGAAAATTTTTTTGCGAATGCACCACTATGTGGAAGGATTGTTATCACGAAGTGATGTCTTTGGCAAAAGAACTCACCCCTGTCCCCTCTCTTAAAAAGAGAGGGGAATAAAAGGGGTGAGTTGTTATTTCAAAGCATAAAAAAAATTTCAAATATCTTTGGTTAGTATTTGATTTGAATTAGCAGCACAGTGCCTAATATTGAATACGATTCTGAATAGTAAAGAATAAACAAAATCCAACAGGAATCAAGATGAGAGCAATATTTTTATTCTCATTATTTGTGGTCAATTCACTTTGCGCACAAAGTTATCATAAACCGTCAGATCCGTTTGCACATACATTCTCTATTGTAGCACGAGATGCGATTACTGGTGAAATTGGTGTTGCCGTTCAATCGCATTGGTTTTCGGTCGGATCGATCGTGTCATGGGCGGAAGCCGGAGTTGGTGCTGTCGCAACGCAGTCGTTTGTAAATGTTTCGTTCGGAAGGCGCGGACTCGATTTACTAAAAGCGGGTAAATCGCCACAGGAGGCCAGCAGTTCTACATTTTGTGCAGAGTTAGTCAAATTGCCGTCGTTAGTCACATTAAAACCGTAAGTTCCTCTTTTAATCATATCTGCCTCATAATAGAATAATATCTTAATTGAGGATCGGATTTTAATAACACAACAATTTATTTCTCAGAAGTATTTGCCCTATTTTTTTGTTCAACAAAATTTTCAACATAATTTCTATCACTAACATTGGCTTTTGATAATGGTCTTCTAACCGATTCCGGAGTAATACCGGAACGAATTGCAGAAATTAGACCGGCAGCTTCCCAGTAATTATCAACAATATAAAGTTGATCTTTAGCCCAGGGTAATTTTGTTAAATCATTTTCCATGATATTTTTGTTTTCTTTAACTGCAATTACTGTTATCCCATGTTCTAAAGCTGCTAGAGTAGGTAACCCTATACATTTATCAGGTATCACTAAACAAGAAATATCGGAGGAAGTTAGAATATTATCATTTGTGAATAGATCTTGGTTTGTAATAATCCGTGGACTCCGTTGTAAACCTTTTAATATGCTGTTTAAAAAAGTAAAAGAAATTGCTTCTGCTGCCATTCTTGGATCAACGATTCCCGGATCGATGTTTGAAATTTCTTGCGATTCAAACATAGGTGAATGTGCGGAAGGGATATTATACATTAACGAAACCGCATGTGTTAATATGGCTTCTACTCCTCCCCAAGGATTTACTAATTCACCTTCGAGAGAAAAATAATCCCAATGAAAACTTCTGGGAACATCAATAATTGAAGTGATAGCAACAGCATCATATTCGTTTTTGTGTTCTTCAAGTACATCAACTACGGAATTATAATTCTCAACAATACCAACAGCGCAGCCTGAAGATGTATAAACTGATTTTAATTTAGCTGTAGGGTTCAGTACAACTATTTGAGGACAATTAAAACCATATGTCGCCCTTGCAGCATTGACAGCGTTAATTGCTGCATTTGTAAATGACTCATCCTTATGATTTTCGATTATTACAAGCACCCTGTTATTTCTAACCTTTTGCAATCCAATCGTTCCCATTAAAAAACGGCTTATTACACTGCCTTCAACATATAGACCGTTCTGCGGAAGTTCATTTATATCCGATGCATTAACAACATTTGGATGAGTTATTAAGATATCGGAAACGGAAGCAAGCAATTTTGCAACAGGTCCCGCATCACCGTCATGTCCGCCGATTTCAGAACCAATACCGGTAGGAACTAATAAAACAGTATTAAATTTATCAGTGTTTTCATAATCCCGTTTTTTGAAATCGAAAATTGAACCAAGTTCATGTTGTTTTTTGTCTTTTAGTCCTTGTATTAATCCTAATTCACAATGATAATTTTGACCGTCGCTTTTGGTTACAACAAACCTAGTGGGAAACTCTGTGCTTTCAATATTTACTTTTACCGCGTTTGCAAAATGTTCTATCAAATTAGAACTGTTTTCAGAATACGGTACCAGACAAACTGTTTTTGCCCCCCTTGACAGGACATCCCTTAAATTATGAAGTTTGATTCCG
>JAHJVF010000322.1 GCA_018828505.1 Bacteroidota bacterium
CCAAGCGAAGTATGTTCTATCGGATTTTTCTAAAAGATAAAAATTCTTCTTATTGCTTTTTGAATTATCATGAATAACTACTGGCGATTGGAGCGGGGTCCCATCGGATTTATATGCTCGAACATAATACTTGCCTTGCAGATTATACACAGCATAAAATAGCTGGCTATTAATTTCAAAAATAGAAAAGTCTTTTGATCCTTCTACAAAGCGGATATTTTTCTTAAGTGTATCTCCGAAGACAGAATAAATAAATCCTTCATGGTAGCTCGCAGCATACTCCGGCTGCATATATCGGATTTGCATGTATTTGTGTTCGCCAAAATATAAATCCATATATCCTTTGAATTGCAGTCCTTTCAAATTTAATTCGTTATCGGAGAGTTGGATCAATCCATTCCAATTAAGATAAATATTATCATTGTCATGTTTAAAAATCCTGATGTAATATGTGCTGGCATCAGTTGATAATAGAATATCTTTCTTCACACTTCCATTAGCATCGACTGACCTTGCTCGAGTTTGGCCCTGAACTCTATAAAGAATAACAATTGATGTATCATTTAAAACTCTATATGTAACAACTCCGTATTGCAAATTAATTGGCAGACCTCCTGCTAAGAAAGTATCCCGTCTCAATTCGTTTAACTGATTGTCGAAATAAACAAATCCGCCATTGAAATAATTATTCCCCATATCTTTTAACCAAAGACCTATTCCGTTTCCATTAGGCAGCAATTGAATTGCTACGGCATTTAGGAGTTTTTCTTCTCCCACAAAGTTACCGTTTGTATTGACAAACCTGCCTTGTGATGAAACTTCATCCTTCCAAAATATTAAGTTAGTGTTTTCGTCTTTATTGATAATTACTGGATTTGCCTCATTGCTTCCACTAATATCATCATTTACTTTCATGTACTCACCGAGAGTAAAATTGTGAAACGTTGCACGAAAGGCATCCTTACCGTCACTAAAGCCAACAAAATATTTATCTTCGTCGTACTTAAAAATAAATTTGTCGAATCGAAAATTTAATGAAGTATCTATTGTGGAATCCCCCGTAAAAGTTCCATCAGAGTAAAAATCATAGATAGCATTAAACTTAGATAGTTGCGGATAAGTCTGTAGCGATGAAACCACAAGAGAAAATTTATTATTGAACACATTCGTAAGTTGCAAATAGTACAAATAGAACTTTGCGGAAGTTATCGGAATGGAAAGCGTCTCTTCTATTTTATTTCCAAACCTGTCAAACTTTTTATAAAATATCTTAAAGAGATTTCTGTTTAGAGAATCTGTACTTATCCAGAAAATTTGATAAAGTGTATCATTGACCGATGTTATGCAAAACTTCGGAGTTGTGCTTGGGATTACCCAACCGCTCGTATGCCAGACTGAATCCCATGCAACTAAAACTTTTTCAGAATAAATTTGATCATTTGAATCATAAAAATTTCCATAGAGTCCAATCTTTCCAGAATTAGGATATCCATTGAACCAAAAAAGTGAGTAATCGTTATCTTTAAGTTTCACCGCATTAACCCAGGCGGCTGAGGAGATCGGAATTTGTTTCTGATTTGAGAAACTTCCCAAAGCATTAAAATCTCTTAAGGTTACTCTGCCTCCATCCGAGAAGAAACATCGGAATTTGTTTTTGTGGTAAAATGTGGAGTGTGATATGCCAAGCCATCCCGTTGCGCACCAGGTAGGTATTGATCCAAATCCTAAGTACAAAGTATCATTTAACATAGTAGGAGGATTCAAAATCCTACCAACAAGATTATAATTACCTGGAAAATACCCAGCATAGTCATATGATACAGATTTAATAGATAAGAAGTGTGATTCGCTCTTATAGAGAATATCATCATTACCGAAGATTTTAAAGTTGTCGCCGACTTTGTTCCCAGAGCGATCAAATTGTTGAGCATAAATTTCTGATTCCCCTTCACGATAATCTGTCCATGTCAAAAGAAAGCCGAGCGTATCATTCAAAAATATTTTAGGATTGTTTTGAATTATTGTCGATGGTGAGTTGTCTTGACTAATTTTAAAATCAGTTACGAGTGGCTGGGAAAATATATTTTTAAAGCCTGCCAAGATTAGCAGAGTACAGAGAAACAAGCTCGATTTCATGACGATTCTCCTTATAACCGTGTGAAATTTAAGGGTGGCTTAAAATAAAGTCAATAGCATTCGTTTTTAATAATAGTTGAATGAATGGAGGTTCTTAGTAAAGATTCGATAAGTGAAAGATGATATTTAAGGGCTTAACTATATCAAAGCAAGGAACCATCATATACAAAAACAATCAGCGCAAATCATAATCAATCTATCCGTCGTCCGTCTCCGTCGGCTGACGGATGACGGATCTGTGTTCTATTAAGCTTGTTGATTATGAGTGCGAAGCTTTCTGCAATCTGTTCATCAAAGCAAGCCCGATACCTTCTTCTTCAACCTTCTGACAGAAGATTCTTTCTATTTCAATCTCATCGCAGCTTCTGAAGAAACTAAAAAGTTTATGTGCATAATCGTTTGACGATTTAACGATTTTAGATTTTCTTGCAGAAAAAACTTTTTCAAATCCAATAAAAGCAAAATTTTTCTTACCGGATTTTGAAATGATTTTTATTAATTCCTTTTTACTTTCAACCAGAGTCACCTTTGCTTTGGGCGAGTAATGCTTGTACTTCGTCCCGGGAGATTTCACCTCTCCGTTTTGTAATTTTGGAAAAATTTTCACTCGTGAGAAAATTGTGCGAAGATCATCAATCGATATGCTTCCAGGACGAAGAATAGTTGGAACAGAAGAAGTGCAATCGACAACAGTTGATTCGATACCAACCTTACATTTCGGTCCTTTCAAGATGCAGGGAATTTTTCCATTTAAATCATTATATACATGCTGCCATGAAGTGGGACTCGGTAAACCTGAAATATTTGCAGAAGGAGCTGCAATTGGAACTCCACAGGCATCAATAAACTTAGCTGTGATTTCAAGATTAGGCATTCGAATTGCGATAGTATCAAGTCCAGCAGTTACAAAATTGGAAATGACTTCGTTCTTCTGCAAAACAATTGTGATAGGTCCGGGGAAAAAGTTTTTAATTATTTTTTCTGCATTTGGCGTGATTCTGTCTGCTAATTGTTCAATCTGCTCATACGACGAAACATGAACGATCAAAGGATTATCAGCCGGGCGGTTTTTTACTTCAAATATTTTTTTTACCGCATCTTCATCGAACACGTTTGCACCAAGCCCGTAAACTGTTTCTGTCGGCATCCCGACCAATTCGCCGCTTCTTATAAATGCTGACGCTGTTTTTACTGAGCTTGTTACTATTGTTTTCATTTTGTTTATTCTTCAGTACGAAAATATTAAATTGAATGCAGAATCAATAATGTATAATGAAGAATGTATAATGCAAAATTTGTAATGAAGAGTGGAGAGTGAGAAAAAGGAAAATTAAAAATACCGAGATTAAAAATTTACCAAATTACTGCGATTACTCTTGTAAGTATGCTGAATTTACCGATCCAACCGCAATTGGTGCTTGCAGAAAAGAGCTTGCGGTTTGGTGCTCTATATTGGAAAAGTATAATAATAAAAATGCGAAATGCTTGGTGAAGAAGTAGTTGAGAATTTAGAGTGGTTCGATCCGCCGCGGCGGACTCACCATAAATGTAGAGTGCAGAATGGACGAGTAATTGATTCCATTATTAGTTAAAATAAAATTGTTCGAGAGTTAAAATGGATAATGAAAAAATAATCAAAGTGCTAAATGAGTGGAAAGAAAAAACTTTGAAGCCCTTCCTCTCAAAAAATTCCAAAGGATCCTTCGGAAAAGAACAGAGAGAAAAATTTGTAACAACTTCGAATAAAGAAATAAGACGGCTTTACACTCCGCTCGATTACGCTTCGGAAAATTATGTCGATGAGATCGGTTTCCCGGGACAATTCCCATTTACACGCGGAGTGCAGCCGACAATGTACCGCGGAAAATTTTGGACAATGCGTCAATATGCAGGTTTCGGTACGGCAAAAGAATCCAACGAACGATATCGATTCCTCCTATCTCAAGGAACGACTGGGCTTTCCGTTGCTTTCGATCTGCCGACACAAATCGGTTATGATTCGGATGACCCGATTTCGAGTGGAGAAGTTGGAAAAGTCGGAGTCGCAATCGATACGCTTGCCGATATGGAAATTCTTTTCAAAGACATTCCTTTGGATAAAGTTTCAACGTCGATGACAATTAACGCTCCCGCATCAGTTCTCCTTGCACTCTACATTGCAGTCGCTGAAAAAAACGGTGTCTCGCGGGATAAACTCTCCGGCACAATTCAAAATGACATTCTCAAAGAATACATTGCACGCGGCACATATATCTTCCCGCCAAAACCATCGATGCGTCTCATCACAAACGTTTTTGAATTCTGTGCAAAAGAAGTTCCAAAGTGGAATACGATCTCCATTTCAGGTTATCACATTCGCGAAGCAGGCTCAACAGCAGCACAGGAAATTGGATTCACTCTCGCAAACGGAATAGCTTATGTTGAAGCGGCACTTAAGTCAGGTTTGGACGTTGACGATTTTGCTAAACGTCTTTCTTTCTTTTTCAATTCGCACAATGATCTTTTTGAAGAAGTTGCGAAGTTCCGTGCGGCACGGAGACTTTGGGCCAAAATCATGAAAGAACGATTCAAAGCAAGGGATGAACGCTCAATGATGCTCCGATTTCATACGCAGACTGCAGGTTCATCGCTCACCGCACAGCAGCCTGATAATAATGTTGTCAGAACAACGGTTCAAGCTTTAGCCGCAGTTCTTGGCGGAACGCAAAGTCTTCACACAAATTCACGAGATGAGGCACTTGCTCTTCCGACCGAAGCATCAGCACAAATTGCACTTCGAACACAGCAAATTATTGCATATGAATCCGGCGCAGCAAATACGGTCGATCCACTTGCAGGTTCATATTATGTTGAAACATTAACAAACGAAATTCAGCAGGAAGCGGAAGAATACATCAACAAGATCGATGCATTGGGTGGAGCTGTTCAGGCAATCGAAAGAGGATTTATTCAATCTGAAATTCAAAAATCAGCTTATATATTTCAGAAAGATATTGAAGCGAATAAAAGAATAATTGTCGGTGTCAACAAATTTCAAGTTAAAGAAAAAGATACATTAGAATTGCTGAAGATTGATAAGCAAATTGAAGTAGACCAAATCAAATTCTTAAAAAAAGTCCAAGCAGAAAGGAATGCTGATTTAGTGAAAGAGAAAATTGAGAATTTGAAAAAAGCCGCACAAACCAATTCCAATTTAATGCCATTCATTGTAGATGCAGTTAAAAATTATTGTTCGGTTGGTGAAGTCTGTAATTCACTCCGTGAAATCTTTGGTGAATACAAAGAGAATTTAATCATATGAATAATAGTTTCGATGAAATCCGCGATAATCCGTGGCGGAAATAATAGAGCCACAGATTAACACTAACCCGCCTGCCTTATGAGTCTGTTGCAGAACATTAATATGTCACTTCGACCCCGATTCATTGGGGGAGAAGTCTTATAAAATGCTCAAAAAAGATTCCTCACACGACTAAAGTCGGATTCGGAATGACAATTTGAGAGTTGTACAACAGACTCCTGCTGCAGGCAGGTTAGACCTTTCGCTTCGCTCAAGGTGACATAATAGACTTGTGCAACAGACTCTTATGAAAAAACTTAAATTGGCGGATAGGTTACACTGATTAATATATACCGATCGATAATTTGAAAAGATAATTCTGTAGAATCTGTGCTAATCTGTGGCAAATGAAAAGAGCCAAAAATAAAACTGCTGCTCTTCGCTAACGTTAAAGAAATTAAGAAACTTTATCTGACTGAAGTTTTTAGAAATGCTTATTTATTCAGTATTCCATTCCGGATACAACTTGACTTTCTTCGTTAAGTTTCTCCCCGTATTTCTCCTGGTATTTACTTTTGTAATAATCGAGGACTTTATTCTGTAATTCTTCTCTATACTTTTTCTTGTCGGGAGAATTGATCTGCTTAAGTTTCTTGTGAAGTCTCTCAGCCTGCAAGATAAATATTTCGATTTTCGATTGAATTATCTGCGGGAAAAGATTCCCGTCAGTCTCAATTGCAAGGAATGGGAGATTATCAATCTCAGCATGTCTTTTTGTTAAATCTTTTTTCTCTGCAAGTGATTTTCCAGTGATGCTCATTTCAGAATTTAAAATAGATTCCGCAACTCGCGATGGCATACAACTAAAAGGACCTAAAGAAATTACACCGGCAGTGTGGTCCATGATTTCACTTAAAGCCAATCCGACAGTAAGAATGGCTTCTCCATGGAGTGCTGGATCGATCAAATGTTTGGCTTTGTTTACAATCTTATCGATGTCGATGACTTCATATTCAATCAATCCGGATTTGACAAAACACTTTTTGATCCTTTTCTCGATTTTTCTTTGGATGTGATCTTTAATGAATACTCTAGCTTTTTGTTTGAGACTTAAAGATTCCTTCAACAAATCTTTTCTCATCAAATAGCTTGAATAGAAAATATATTCACCGATGGGAGCTACTTTAACCAGGATGTTATTTTCGAGAAGGCGGTTGATCAATTCCTGCCGTGAGAATTCATCGTTTCGTACAAATATTTCGCCAGTTAATACTACTTTAACTGCATCTTCGTAAGACATTTTCTTCTTGATCTTTGAAATCACTTGAACGGATAAATCCATCTGCTCAAAGACATCGTCCAAGGGATCGTGCTCTAATGCATAAACAATTTTCTTCCATTCTTCTTCCAAAACTTGAACAGCCGAAGTTTTATCTTCCGCTAAAACCTGGAGAGCAAGGTTCATATTTTGAAATACGTCTCCGAGAGTGATTGCCGTCCATCCTCGTTTAATGAAATCATCATCAAGACCGTCATAAGAATTTTCATCGCTTAAAGTGTAAACACCAACATTTCGTAATTCTTTTTTCCTGATCAATTCTTTCAGAAAGTTTTGATATTGTCCAAGCCGGCACGGTCCTGCAGACTCTGCCATGAAAAATAAAATTTTATCATTTTCATTTGTACGCTGATTGCACACATTCAACAGAGATCCCGAACAGAGTATCAAAGGGATGCATTCCTTGCATGAAGTATTTCCTCTGCCTAAAGAAAGAGTTTTAAAATCATAAACCGGTAATGCTTCAGAATTAACACCGATATTTCTAAAAGCCGCGGCAAATGCTGAGGTCGCATACACGCCCATACTAGGTATATACATTTTCACTGAAGGATCTTTTATTGAAAGCTCTTTAGAATCAGAATCAATAATTGTGTAAGTATCTTTGATATTCAGCTGCTTGAATTTTGTTTTTCTTTCTTCAATAAAACCCAATTTTGAAAGTTCCCGGTAGCGGGTGATGATGTCCAACGCCGCTTCAATTCTTGTGTTAATACCTGCATCGGCGGAATGGCTGTCGAGTTCGAGAGTGAGCGAAGGTTTGTTCCCCATAATGTTTCTGAAGTAAGTGATGAGAAACGAATCGGGCCCGCAGCTGAAATTTGTTATGTAAGAAGCGAACAATTGTGGATGATTTTTTACATACCTGCACGAACGCATAATCTGGCTGCCGGCTTCCCAATACATGTGGGCAAAGCTTTCATAGTCTTCACTCGGTAGAAAATCATGAGGAATAATAGTCACATTTCGTGAAGCAAATTTCTGAGGGATGCCAAGATTTGCTTCCTTTGCAAATGCATTGTACGATCTCCCGAAAAGTACAATCGCAAGATCGTCAGGATTTTCTTCAAGTTTAGCTAAAACTTTTTTGCCGATCTGCTTGAACTCATGGAGCATTTCCTTTAACTCTCCGACTGCAAAATCAAACGCTGCAGATGCTTCTGCTTTGTCTTTTCCAAGACGACGTGCAAGCTTAATAAATTCATCTTTTACCGATTTATATCCATCTGAGAAGTTCAATACAGGGGTAAGAATTTCAGAACCATTCAATTGCTTTTTGAAGGTAGTTCTCAAATAGTAATTTTCAGATTGCAGCAGAACGCAAGTCTTATTGTAATAATTCGAATTTGGATCGAACACTTCCTGAATGTGCGGCATGAAGATGTAATCGGGTTTTTTGTTGATCAGATCTTGAAAAAATCCGTGTGCAAGTTCTACCGGGAAACAAAATGCAGCTTGCTGTTTTTCTATTCCCTCTTTAAGCGGTTCATCTCCAATGATTACTCTAAACCCAAGCTGTGTGAAAAAATTATAAAAGAGAGGATAATATGTGTTAGTTAAGAATGATTTCGATATCCCGATGGTTTTAGTCGTTTCGGGAAGTTCTCTTGGATGAATATATTTTTCGAAAACGAGTTTTTGCCTGAAACTTACGAGATTTTTTTCCTTAACATTTTTAGCGGAAACATTTTGTCTATCGTAATATTTATTGCAGGCTCCACCGAATAGGAACTTCTTTCCGTTTATCGAAATTATTGAAATGCTGCACTTTCTATCGCATTTTTCTGCTCCACCGGCACAAACGAAATCCGTACCATACTCAACTTTTCGTTCGATAAGATTCGATAATGAAAAATATTTTTGTTCGATCAAATTTAATTCTAATCTTTTCTTTATCTCAAGTGCAGCACCAAATGCACCCATCAAACCGGGCTCGGGCGGGACAATTATTTCTTTCCCAGTTAATGCCGCCATTGCGACAGGAACTGCCTTATTATAACAGACTCCCCCTTGCATAAAAATCTTTTTTCCTGTCGGGCGGTTCCCTTTAACACGGTTTGTGTAATTCAAACAGATCGAATAAACTAAACCTGCAATAATATTTTCTTTAGAGAGTCCTTCATGAAGTGCATTTTTTATATCACTGCTAATAAATGCCGAGCATTGATCATTAAAGTTCGGCGGTTGATTTGCTTTTAAAGCAAGCTCGCCAATCGCAGTGTAATCTATGTTTAACGATTCCTTCGCGGCTTCCTCAAGAAAAGAACCTGTTCCCGCCGAACAAGCTTCGTTCATCGCATAATCTGAAGGGACTCCCGCTGTGATGTAAGTATACTTCGCATCCTGTCCGCCAATCTCAAAAATCGTATCGACTTCATCATCAAAATAAATTGTTGCGTTGGCGTGTGCAATAATTTCATTCACAATTCCATCCGATTGAGCATGCAAGCCGGAAATATATCTGCCTGACCCCGTAACTCCGAGACCTAAAATTTTAATCGGAACAGTTAATTGAGATTGAAGACTTTCGTAACACTCAACGGAAGCCTTAATCGGATCGCCGTTCGTCCGCAAATACTCCGATGCAATTATTGAATTATCAGTGACTTTCATCAAAACAGCTTTGGTCGTAGTTGAGCCGACATCAAGCCCTAAAATGTATTCTTCACCAGGTACTGCTTTAGAAAAATGAAATTCTTTGAATTGAACTTTATCAACATGTTTTTTCAAATCTTCGAAAAAAGCAAACGTCGAATGTTCTTCCTTAAAAAATGAATTACCGTTTAAAGGAATTGTTGGATTGTCATAAGAATAACGTGCCGCACCCAATGCCTCAAAATAACTTGACTCAGCTGGAATGATCACGTTTTCAAAATGATCTTTTAAATATTTTACAACAACATCGTTCTGAGTTACACCACCGATGAGAATAACATTTTTGGGATTGAGGATCGAAGTTAGCTCGATCACTTTTTGCGCAACCATCCTTGAAAGCCCGGCAACTACTTCACCTTTTGCGACGCCTTTGTTCAATGCATGCGTACAATCGGACTTGCAAAAAACCGAACATCTCCCTGAAATGCTGTATGGATTTGATGAATCGGAAAGATCAATTGCTTCATCGACTCCCAAATCCATTCTTTTTACCTGCTGTAGAAAAAACTCGCCCGTACCGGATGCACATTTATTTCCCGTTATACATTTTGAAATTTTGTTTTTAGAATCAAGCTGATAAACAATAAAATTTTCTCCTCCGATGCTTATTACGACATCAGCTTTCAATTTCAAATGATCTAATGCAAGTTCAACAGCTTCGGGTTCGGGAATCGATGTAAGATCCATCAGCTTCCGGAATTTTCTGCCGGTAACGGCTACCTTATCAGGGATGTTCCCGCCTGCCTCTGCAAGTCCCATGTGGCGGTCAGGTTTTGAAAAAAGATTTTCGATTATAGATTTTGGGTCGCCGTGATGCGGAACTGCTGTACATGAAAAAATTTCCGGCTTACCGAATGAATCTATTAAATGCACCGTAGTCACTGTTGATGCACCAATGCAAAAACCAATCGATTCTTTATTTAACATTCAATTCCTTACGTAACTTTGATTTGTCTTTGGCTAATATATAAATTTCAGGATAATAAGTGAAAGGACAAGAAAAGTATCTCACATATTTTTAATAGACTGGAA
This sequence comes from Bacteroidota bacterium, assembly GCA_018828505.1. Lineage (GTDB taxonomy): Bacteria > Bacteroidota > Ignavibacteria > Ch128b > Ch128b > JAHJVF01. The sequence goes on from JAHJVF010000322.1 coordinate 10,443, forward strand.
TAATTTTTGGAGCGCCGATTTTAGGAGTCTGGTATTGGTGTACCGATCAATATATCGTTCAAAGAGTTTTGAGTGCCCGCAATCTCGATCACGCACAGGGAGGAACTATCTTCGCGCCGGATTTTTGAAAATATTACCTGTGTTCATTTTAGTTCTGCCTGGAGTAATTGCATACAGTCTTTCTAATGGAGAAGTAACCGGCGATAGATCTTATGCCTGGATGGTTACAACTCTTTTACCCTCCGGATTGAAAGGAATTGTGATTGCAGGATTGCTCGCTGCATTGATGTCGTCGTTAAGTGCGATGTTCAATTCGACTTCGACTTTGCTGACGATAGATATTTTCAAACAATTCCGTCCTAATGCAGATGAACGCCGCATTGTCAGGTTTGGCAGGATCACAACCGGTGCAATGGTTGGATTGGGTTTGATATGGATTCCTTTTATCGGATTATTGAGCGATGAGCGAATGTATGTTTATCTGCAAAGCGTTCAAGCATATATCTCGCCGCCGATAGCAGCAGTTTTTCTTTTCGGTATTTTTGGGAGTAGAGTAAATGGAAAAGGAGCTATCGCTTCTCTTTTAACCGGTTTAGTGCTCGGAGCTTTTAGGTTTATGATCGAGATACAACATAAGATAAATCCAATTCATAACGAGTTTTTGAAATACGTTGCAGAAGTAAATTTTTTACATTATGCAGTTTTCCTGTTTATTATTTGCTCGCTCGTTTTGATTGCTGTGAGTTTCGCAACGGCGGCACATGATAAATCGCACCTCAAGAATCTGACATTTTCAGAAGTCGATGTCGATTTTCATCAAAAGACAAAATGGAGATCGTTCAACATTACGCTATCATTTATACTTGTTTTAATTTTAATGGGGTATAAAAACGAGTCATGCCTGCCTGCCTCGTCAGTCTGAGTTCGGCTGGCAGGTTAAATGCTGGAACTCATCCTCCTACTCCTTCTCTTACCAAGAGAAGGAGTGAACTTGAAGTCCCTCTCTTGAAAGAGAGG
>JAHJVF010000539.1 GCA_018828505.1 Bacteroidota bacterium
CGCACTGAGCTTTTGGATATTCTCCAAAGTCTTTTGAAGTTCATCCTGGAGTTTGGGCATTTCTTTTTCAGTGCCAGGTTTACTATAGATGATATCGGAGAAGCCTGTGAGAGCTTTAATGCCAGTGGAGATGATTCTGAATTCTGCGCGTATCGCAGTGAAAGATTGTGCAACTTGCTCTCTGCGTTCAGGCGGCGCAAGGTTCTTCAGTGCGAACTCTTGATTCAACGTCTGCATCTCAAGCACCACAAGAGCGTTATTCACATAATGAGCAATAGAGGCAACCGTGTTGTGAAACATCTCGATGGCAGCAGCACGTTGTGCAAACTCCGCTTCCTCTTTTTCAAGCCGTTCTTTCTCCTTGCGAAATAAATATCGCTCGTACACCCCATTGAGGAGATAGGGAAGGTGCTCAATGTCGACATGCTCTTTCCGCACGTAATCGTAGGCGCCTAATTTCATCGCTTCTACGGAAACATGCTCTGAGCCGGCAGCGGTAAACATGATCACCGGTGTTTCCATTTTTTGCTCGTGCATCCATTGGAGCACATTCAGCCCACTCACTTCCGGCATTCTATAATCCAGCAGGACGACATCAAACTTCTCTGTCTTGAGAAGGTTGATTGCTGTGCTGCCGCCGTAGGCGGTGATCGCTCTATAGCCAAAGGCTGTGCTTAACTCATTTGCAATCAGATCAGCGAAGCTTTCTTCGTCGTCAACAATTAAAACACGCTGCGGTTTCGTCTGCATACTCTTTTGATAGTAGATTAGGTGAGGGAGTCTTGTTATTAAAATAGAACCTTGAACCTCTTTACAATAGCAAAAAGGACTCACTAAGTCAAGTTAGAAAGCTCTAATGAACATTAGAAATTTCTAATGAAGAATTCCAAGCTAAATAGTGAATTTTAACGAAACAGATTTCTGCTTGATTGTGGGAGGGGAAGAATTACCGACGTGGGTTGATTTGAAAAGTGGTGCCACCAAGGCACAAAGTCACGAAGTCCCACCAAATTATATTTTTTTCTTCGTGTCTTCGCGCCTTAGTGGCGAAATGATAGGTTTTCGAATGCGTCGCTAGTAACAGGAAGGGTAATCGTAAACACTGTCCCTTTCCCGACAGTGCTTTCGACGGTCACGCTGCCTTGATGCGCCTCGACAATGAGCTTCACAAGTGGGAGACCCAATCCAGCGCCCCTGGATTTGGTGCTGGTGGTTGCCGATCTGTAAAAAGGCTCAAAAATGCGTGGGAGTTCTTCTTGAGGGATGCCCTCACCCGTATCTGCAAAATAAACCACAACTTGATGCTTGTTCACCTGATAGCCAATGCGAATCCGGCCATTGTTTGGTGTGTGTGTCAACGCATTGTCCAAAAGATTAAAGAAGACCTGCCGCATTCGGTGAACGTCAATATCGAGCCAGATCTCAGGACACGGACCTAAGACCACCGAGATGTTCTTTTCGCGAGAAAGAAACAGCGCTTCATCGTAGAAGTCCTTCATGAAAGTATGAAATGCAACTTGCTTCGGTTCTAGTTTGAACTTGCCCACATGAAACGTGCTAATATTCATCAGGTCATCGATGATGCGACTCACGCTGAGAATTTCGTCGTAAATGGAGGTCAGAAGGGGTCGCAGGGCGTCTTGTGTCGTTTCAGTATTGAGGGCTTCTTCTAATTGGTTTCGCATGACGGCCAGCGGCGTCCGAAGCTCGTGAGATGCAAAGGAAGAAAAATTGAGCATGTTCTGGACACTCAGTTCCATGTTTTTAGTAACCTGGTTAATTTCTTTCGCGAGGTCGCTGATTAGCGCCGCGGTGGAATAAGGCTTGTGGTCACTTGTAAGGTTTGCAGTCGAAAGAGATAGCGAGAAACTCTGTAACAGGGATTGAAAACGTACTTCCGCTTGCCGCAGAGCTTGCTCGGCCGAAGAGTGAACTTCAAGCTCCTTTTGGAGCGCAGCGGTCCGTTCCTTAACGATGTCCTCCTGGTGATCATGCAATTTTCGCAAGGCGGCCAGAAGAAGTGCAACGGTGAGAAACAGGCCCAGCCGGACGAGAGCATTCCAGTAAGGAATCCAAGGCTGCGAATAGGGCGCCCCCCACAGCAAGTCTGCTGCAAGCCACATCGCTGCACTCGCGAACGACATCGCAACCCCAGAGGAGCTCCTAATAAACCAGGCGAACAGCGAAATGGGAATCAGATAGAAAATGGAAAAACTCAATTGCGGTCCTGTGAGATAGTCGGTAAGACCGATAACCAGGAGGAGCGATATCCCAAGGCTTACTTGATACGCTCTCGATTGCTTTTGCAGATATTCGATAAGACGCTTCATGCTTTCTCAGTTCGAATTTTAGGAC
>JAHJVF010000323.1 GCA_018828505.1 Bacteroidota bacterium
ATAACTATCACGATATTATACCAAAGTAAGGATTTTATTTTGGTAACTATCCCGCCTGCCTCTTCGCTATCGACATGGCGGGCAGGTAGAACTCATCCCCCTACCCCTTCTGACATAGTCACCACTTTGTGGTCTTACAAAGAGAAGGGGAGATTTCGCTCGATTTTCTGGCGAAGCCATTCCTTTCGGAAAAAGTCCCTCTCCCCGCAAGCGGGATGTTCCACTTTTTAAGAGAGAGCTTGTCCCGACTTGTCGGGAGATTTAGGGTGAGTTACTGATAATTAATAACTCAACGAATTAACTATACATGCTGCAAGCAAATTTATAGTATATCAAGATACTCATTTAAATTAAATTATTTCTTGCCACTCTCTTCCCAAAATTGCAATTCCTAACCCTTTTTTCTAAGTTTGTACACTAATATGGTGAATATAAGAGCAATAATTCCTGTCGCAGGTGTTGGATCACGATTGAGACCTCACACCTACACACTTCCGAAAGTTTTATTGAATGTTGCCGGTAAACCAATCATCGGACACATTATGGATAAAATCACTTCGGAAGGAATTGAGAAGGCAACTTTTATTGTTGGTTATCTTGGCGAGATGGTTGAAAAGTTCATTCGTGATAATTATAAAATTCAATGCGATTTTATTTATCAGGAAGAACGCAAGGGACTCGGACACGCGGTGCATATGGCAAAGGAAACTTTCGGAGAAGATGAATTGTTGATAATTCTCGGAGATACAATTTTTGATGTCGACCTGCGTTCAATGCTAAGCTCAAAATCTTCCGCACTTGGTGTGAAAAAAGTTTCTGATCCAAGAAGGTTCGGTGTTGCGGTTGTGCAGAACGGTACAATTACTAAATTAGTCGAAAAACCAGAAACGCAGATCAGCAATCTTGCGATAGTTGGATTGTACTACATAAAAAATTCAAAACTGTTGGAGAAATGTTTAGACAAACTTATTTCCACACGAACGTTAACGAAAGGTGAATATCAACTCACCGATGCACTTGAGCTTATGATTCAATCAGGAGAAAAATTTGAACCCTTCAATGTCGAGGGCTGGTATGACTGCGGAAAACCTGAAACATTGCTTGCGACGAACCATCATTTACTTAAAGTCCAAAATAATTTTAACGAAATTCCCGGTGTTCAAGTAATTCCCCCTGTATATATATCACCAAAAAGCAAAATCTCTAACAGCATTATCGGACCTTACTCAACTATAAATGATGGGGCGGAAATTTCCAACTCAATTATTAAAAATAGTATTATTGGATATAAAGCCATCGTAGAGAATTCTTTGCTTCACGATTCGATCATCGGTAATAACTCGATAATCAAAGGGCAGTACAAGAAATTGAATACCGGTGATTCAAGCGAATTAGAGTTTTATTAATTAATGGAGAAAATATATGTCGTTCTTATTCACTTCTGAATCTGTTTCGGAAGGACATCCCGATAAAATTTGCGATCAGATATCCGATGCGGTTCTTGATGCGTTAATCGAGCAAGATCCAAAATCACGTGTAGCTTGCGAAACGTTCGTAACCACTGGACTTGTTTTGGTTGGCGGAGAAATCACAACAACTGCTTATGTCGATGTGCAGGAAATTGTAAGAAAAACTGTCAATGAGATCGGATACACAAGTGCTGAATATAAATTTGATGGAGATTCATGTTCTGTTTTAAGTGCAATTCATTCTCAATCACCAGATATCGCGATGGGTGTTGATAAAGGAGGAGCCGGCGATCAAGGTTTAATGTTTGGTTATGCTAACAATCAAACACCTGAATACATGCCCGCACCGATTGTTTATGCTCATAAGTTAGTGAAGCGTCTCGCTTACATTCGTAAAAGAGAAAATGGATTGATGCCGTATCTGAGACCGGATTCAAAATCGCAGGTTACTATAGAATACGATAACAATAAAAATCCGGTTCGTGTCGATACTGTTGTGGTTTCAACTCAGCACGATAAAAATGTTAAACAATCAAAAATCAAAGAAGATGTTATTCAACATGTCGTTAAGAAAGTAATACCCGAACATCTTATCGATAAAAAGACGAAGTATCATGTAAATCCAACCGGAAGGTTTGAAATTGGCGGTCCTCATGGAGACAGTGGTTTAACCGGAAGAAAGATCATTGTCGATACTTACGGTGGATACGCTCCGCATGGCGGTGGTGCTTTCAGCGGAAAAGATCCTTCCAAAGTTGATAGAAGTGCAACGTATGCTATAAGACACATCGCAAAAAATATAGTTGCTGCAAAATTAGCAAGCGAATGTTTAGTTCAAGTGGCATATGCTATTGGAGTTGCTCAGCCCGTTTCGATCTACGTAAACACTTATGGTACGGGTATAATGCCTGATAAAGAATTGGCAAATATTATTAAGAAAGAAATCGATCTATCCCCGCGAGGAATTATTAAGAGACTCGATCTTCTGAAACCGATCTACAAAAAGACAGCATCTTATGGTCACTTCGGCAGGAATGAAAAAGAATTCACGTGGGAAAAACTCGACTTGGTATCTTTATTCAAAAAGTACGCGTAGGTCTTATTAGATTTTCTATAATGTCTCACATCATTTCAACCAGATTAGGGTGAATGGTTCATCTTTGAGTAAGTAACTGAAGTTACGCAAAACCAAGTAAATCACAAGAATGATGCTACAACAACAAAATTTTTCATGGTTTTCTCGATACATCCCGACCCACATCTCAAATTGGTCTCGGTCGGGATACTCGAAAACCAGCCTATATTTGCAGGTTCTCGAGTTTCCGACCCGCTTTACCGCCTATGCAGTTCATCCGAAGGATCCTTTGGAGAAGATGGGGTCGGAAGTATCGAGAGAACCTATTCGGAATGAAAATAGCGTTGACTGCGTAACTTCAGTAA
>JAHJVF010000324.1 GCA_018828505.1 Bacteroidota bacterium
ACTTCCGACCCCATCTTCTCCAAAGGATCCTTCGGATGAACTGCATAGGCGGTAAAGCGGGTCGGAAACTCGAGAACCTGCAAATATAGGTTAGTTTTCGAGTATCCCGACCGAGACCAATTCGAGATGTGGGTCGGGATATATCGAGAAAACCATGAAAAATTTTGCTGTTGTAGCATCATTCTTGTTATTTACTTGGTTTTGCGTAACTTCAGTAAATAATTCAAAAATCTAAATGAACAATAAAATCAAAGTCACAGTAATCTTTAATGAGCCCAAGGGGGAACAATACGATCATATTGTCGATATTGATAAGCACAAGCTGGACTTCGAGGCATTTTTCGAAACGAGTGATCTTACACCTGAAGAAGAATTTAATGTTGTCTCGGAAAGGTTGAAAGATGCAGGTTACGACTCATACGCATTAAACATCCACAACAATTTGAACAGACTAATCCACAATCTCAAAAGTAATAAACCTGATGTAATTTTCAATTTTATAGAACATTTTGCAGATGAACCGCGATTGGAAATGAATGTTGCTGCTCTTTTTGAATTGATTGGAATTCCCTACACCGGAGCACCCCCATTAGCCCTCTCAATGTGCCAAAATAAAATTCTAACAAAACAAATACTTCATTCTTACGATATCAAAACACCTAAATTCAAAATGATAAAAAAGAAGAAACGAGACTATAAGCTAAGAATGAAATATCCATTGATTGTTAAACCTCCCTTTGAGGACGCGAGCAGTGGAATTGAAAATGCTTCGGTGGTTAGAAATTACGAGGATTTAAAACAAAGGATCGATTTTATTCTCGATGAATTTAAGCAACCCGCTTTGATTGAAGAGTTCATTGAAGGAAGAGAAATCAACGTATCGATATTAGGTGATAAAGAGTTGGAAGTGCTTCCAATTAGTGAAACTGATTTTTCCGAAATGCCCGATCATCTGGAGAACATTGTAAGCTATGAAGCAAAGTGGGACCCGCTTCACGAGGCATATCACAAGACTTATCCTATTTGCCCCGCTCCACTCACAAAACGATTAAAGAAGAAGATTGAAGAAATCGCAATCAATTCATTCAGAATTATGGGAGTGCGGGATTATGCGCGAGTTGATTTGAGAATCTCAAAGACTAATATTCCTTATGTTCTTGAGGTAAATCCAAATCCAGATCTATCGGAAGGTGTTGCTTTCATGCGTTCAGCTGAAACCGCAGGCTACAAATATGAAGAAATGCTGGTTAAGATCGTCGAACTTGCTCTAAAACGATCTGGTTGACTTCAGTTAAATTGACTCGGTTTATTACTTTTTACTCTTCTTTTTTTCTCCTTCTTTTTCAATAAAAGGCTTGAAAAGATCTATCGGAATTGGAAAGATAATAGTCGAATTCTTTTCTGAAGCAACTTCTGTTAAGGTCTGCAGAAATCTTAATTGCAATGCTATTGGTTCATCGCTGATGACTTCAGCAGCATCTCTGAGTTTTTTACTTGCCTGAAATTCACCTTCAGCATGAATTACTTTGGCTCTCCGCTCGCGTTCGGCTTCTGCCTGCTTTGCCATTGCTCTTTGCATTTCGATGGGCAGATCGACATGTTTAACTTCAACGTTGGAGACCTTAATCCCCCAAGGTTCAGCTTGATGATCTATGATTTTTTGCAATTCCCGATTGATCTTATCTCTTTCTGCCAACAATTCGTCCAATTGAGATTGACCTAGAATACTTCTTAAAGTAGTTTGGGATAATTGAGAAGTTGCCATCAAATAATCTTCAACTTCAACAATTGCTTTTTCTGCCTGGATCACACGGAAGTACACCACCGCATTGACTTTTAGCGAGACATTATCTTTTGTAATGATATCTTGAGACGGAACATCCATAACGATAGTTCGAAGACTAACTTTTACCATTCTATCGACTATCGGGATTAAAATTATTAAACCCGGTCCTTTTGCGCCGATCAATCTTCCTAAACGAAAGATCACGCCGCGTTCGTATTCTCGCAAAATTTTTATGGCACTCGCTAATAGAAGAACCACGAAAACCGCTATTGTTAAAAATATTGATGGATACATGACTTTCACTCCTCCTACTTTTTATTATTTACTGAACTTCTACCAAACTGTCATTCTGAATCCCGACAAGGTCGGGATGAAGAATCTTAAATCCTGATTTCAAGCTACTTTAGATGTCTCTCCCGACAAGTCGGGATCAACATGACAAAAAGTCAAATTAGTGTAACTTCAGTTATTTCAAACTTTACGTACTTTCAAAGTTAGATTATTTACCTCTAAAACTTTTACACGATGTCCTTTCGATATTTTCCCTTCAACGCTTTCAGCATTCCAAATCTCACCATGAATTTGAATTGTTCCGATAGGTTTCAAATCGGAAACAACAAATCCTTCTTCGAGTAATAATCCTTCAATTCCAGTGGTTACCTTTTTTCTTTGTGCTTTTATTCCTAATCCAATGGCAAAGACGAAAAACACAACCGTAAGCACTACAAACAAAGCAATAATTTGCCAGGATATTTTGACAAATTCTAAAGTTGAATCGCTATCGATTAGCATGATCGAGCCTAAAATTAGTGAAATTGTCCCTCCGATAGTTAAAATTCCGTGACTCACAACTTTTATTTCTAATATAAACAAGATGATCGCAAAAATAATCAGCGCCAGTCCGGCGTAATTAATCGGAAGTGTATGAAAAGAGTAGAATGCTAGTATGATACAAATTCCTCCAACCACTCCGGGAAATATCGAACCGGGATTATAAAGTTCAAAGAGCAATCCGTAAAGTCCAAGCATGAATAAAATATAAGCAATGTTCGGATCGCTGAGGGTATTCAACAGTTTGTGTTTGAAACTCATATCGTAAGGAATGATCTCAGCCCCTACCGAATTTATTTCCTTCTCACCTTCAATGGTTTCGACTTTTCTTCCGTCTAATTTCTGAATTAGGTCGTCAACAGATGTGGCAACAATATCAATTACATTTTTTTCAAGTGCTTCTGTTTCGGTGATCGAGAGACTTTTCCGAACTGCATCTTCTCCCCACTCAATATTCCTTTTTCTTTTCTCGCTTATCGTACGAATGAAAGCCGCAGCATCGTTTGTTGCTTTCTCCATCATTATCGAATCCTGCTGCCCTTGGAGAGATACAGGATGAGCAGCCCCGATATTTGTTCCCGGAGCCATCGCAGCAATGTGAGCAGCCATTGTAACAAAAACTCCAGCCGATGCGGCTTGAGAACCTTGCGGGTGAACATAAACGACTATCGGAATTTTTGCCTGAAGAAATTCAGTTACTATTACACGAGTTGATTTAAGCAATCCACCGGGAGTATTTAGTTTAATTATGACACACTCTGCATCATCATCAACGGCAGCTTTGATCCCTTCTTGGATGTACTCTGTGGAAGCCGGATTGATTGCACCATCTATAGTTAACAAATAGATTTTTTTTGATTGTGAAAACACAATGAATGGAAAGAGTAGGATAAATGCGATTAGATATTTTTTTGTCATAACTACTCCGCTTGGTGCTTAGTATAAATTATCTAAAAAAAAGGAGTGAAGCAATAACTTGTTAGGAGAAGTTGATTTTTTCTCTGAGAATTCAACAATAATTATTAGATTTTACAATCATATTAAACAACATCCAATAGCAAAAAGTCATTAACTGTTCTAGCCTTGAATGCTAATGGAGAAGTAGGATTTTTGTCCTTATAAGTACATAAATCGAGCAGAGGACATTCAGTGCAAATCGGTTTTTGCGGTTTGCAGATAGTGCGTCCAAGCATAATTAAATTTGTATGAAATTGGTGTGCAATTAGTTTTGGTAAGATTTCGTTAAGGGCATAGAAGGTTTTTTCAGCAGTCCTTTTGTTTACAACTCCGATCCGATTTAAAGTTCGGAAAACATGTGTATCAACCGGACAAACATTTCGTTGCATCCCGAACAATAAAACGCAGGATGCAGTCTTAACACCAATTCCGGAGATACTCGTCAATTCGGAAATAATTTGCTCATTAGAGAATTCGTAAAGATAATCGAGAGAGAATTTTGGTTTTTTTGTTTTTAATGTCAGGAGGAGTTGTTTTATCGTTTTCGCTTTTTGCTGACTTAGTCCAGCCGATCGAATTGTTTTAGCAATTTGGTTAACTGTTGCTTTCTCCATATCCGACCAATTAGGGTATTTTGATCGAAGACTCAGATAAGCTTTATGTGAATTCCTGTCATTTGTATTTTGAGAAAGGATTGTTGCAATCAGAATATCGAGCGGCTTAGAATCTAGTTTTCGTTTCGGTTTGCCGAAATGCTCAGCCAATTTTGAATTTACCCGAAGAATAAAGTTTTGAGAGTTAGTCAAGTGGAATTGAAACTCATATTGTGAAACTTGTTGTTATTGATCGTAAAAATCATCATATAAAAATAATTCAATGTCAAACCTTATCCGTGCACATCTAACCTTAGTAACCACAACTAAGTAAGGAGATTCCACCTTATTACATTATTCAATTCAGTCCCCCTCAACTGATAAATAAGATAATAAGGTTAATAAATTGGGCGCAAGAAATATTACTAAGGTTTTTGGACCTGATAAGGTTTACCCCTTTTATTTCTTTAATAAAAAAAGTTTTTCCTCGCCGTAACATTCAAACTTTGACGACCGAATAAAATAAGCCCAAACCACCTGTTGACGATTTGGG
>JAHJVF010000325.1 GCA_018828505.1 Bacteroidota bacterium
CAATAAGATCAATAATAAATGTATCGCCATTAAATAGAAAAATCCGAAAACCAAATAGCGCATCCACCTTTTATGAATTTTGTTTTTCAAATTGAGAGCTTTGCTTTTAATCAGGATGTACAATCCAAATCCAAAAAAAACTCCGCCCGCTCCATAAAGATAGAGAAATGGAAACCATGAGTTAAAAAAATCCATTTACTTACTGTAATCTCCTTTCAGTTTGGAATGAAATTCACTGCACTTAAGTTAAAATTGGTTCAGAAGTCAATCAGTCCGAGTTGACTTATACACCAAAGAATTAATTTTAATTTTAGATGAGCTATTTTAAGAAAAATCAATCTATGTCAATACCAGGTTGTACAAATATTGTAAATGATGACTTGTATTTCAAGCAATTAAATCTCTAAATTTGTTTTAGTTGAATAAATGCTTAAAACTTTAGAAAATCCGAAGGATCCTTTGGAAATGAAAAATAAAATTGATTTGCTTGAGAATAAGATTGCAAGCTATGGCCAGGTGATCATCGGATTTTCTGCCGGAGTTGACTCAACCTTAGTTGCTTTTACGTCAAATAAAGTTCTTGGGAAAAATGCTTTAATAATTTTAGCTAGAACCGAAACGATAATTGATGAAGACATTGAACTTGCACGTGAGCTCGCAAAAAAATTCGAATTCAATTATGAAGAGATTATCTATAATGAATTAGAGATTGAAAATTATGCCGCTAATCCTATAGATCGTTGTTACTATTGTAAATCGGAGCTTTACAACCGTTTGCTCAAAATTGCTTCCGAGAAAAATATCCCTTATGTGCTTGATGGTGCAAATGCTGATGACCTTGGCGATTATCGTCCCGGAAGGATTGCTGCTGAAGAAAATAAAATTCGCTCTCCGTTAATTGAATGCGAATTCACTAAGCAAGATGTAAGAGATGCGGCTGAATTCTATGGAATTCCAAACTACGATAAACCTTCCGCTCCCTGTTTATCTTCTAGAATTCCTTATGGAACGCTTATTAATTCTGAATCAATCAATATGATTGCTCGGGCAGAAAAATATATTCGAAGTAAGGGATTTAAAAATGTTCGTGTACGCCACTTTGATCATATCGCAAAAGTTGAAGTCGATACCTACGATGTTGATAGAATAAAGTCTATCTACGATGAAGTTGAACATGAATTAAAATCAATTGGCTATAAAAATGTTGAGATAGATGAAGAAGGTTTCAAATCCGGGAAATTAAATCGTACAATAATAGCACAAGTAGAAAATGCAGAATAAAAAAACAAAGCAGATTTTAAAAGATTTAGTCAATTCAAAGATCACAATTGACGAAGCATCCAATTTATTGGATGATGACCGATCGTCGATAAAGACATCCTTTGCTAATATTGATATTGAGCGTGAACACAGAACATTTATACCTGAAATCATTTACTGCGAAAATAAATCGATAGAGCAGATCCTAGAGCTTTCAAAAAAAATCTATGCAAAGAAAAAATTAGTGATCGGTACACGCTGCGAAATAGAATATTTTAAAAAACTAAAAAAACAGTTCCCGAAAGGAGTCTATTCAAAAGAAGGAAAAGCATATAGGATCGGTAAGCCGCTTCCGAAAATTGAACAATATAAAATCGGACTTATTTCTGCCGGCACGACGGATATTTCTATGTGTGAAGAAGCAGCTTTGGTATTAGAGAGTCTCGGTGCAAATTTTGTTAGAATATATGACGTGGGAGTTGCGGGAATTCACAGGCTTTTTTCTAAAAATGATGCGATAAAAGATTGTGATGTTCTGATCGTTGCTGCTGGTATGGAAGGTGCATTGCCGAGTGTTGTTTCAGGTTTGTATCATCAACCGTTGATCGCGATTCCGACGAGTGTCGGCTACGGTACAGCATTAAACGGCTTTACAGCTTTGTTTGCTATGCTTACCAGTTGTTCACCTGGAGTTACGGTAGTAAATATTAATAACGGAGTTGGTGCCGCCGCTGCTGCGTTTAAGATTTTGAAGTTGTTGGAAAAGAAAACCGCTCAATAATTAATTTAACGACTGATTCAGATTCTCACTTGAAAATAATAAATCTCTGAATGCACGAAGTGCTCCTTTGGAGAGTCCTGCGGACATAACTATCATAAAAATCAGCGTTCCAATAATTTCCGTTCTAGTTTCTTTCATTCTCAAAAAATATTTCTTAAGTTAATTTATCAGCGAAGCCTGTAAGTCATCCGAGCCAATTGGTTATGAGGCTACGGCTTAGGCTGAGAATAGTAATTTCCAATATTCCATGGAAATAAAATAAATTGAGTAATGAAATAATAGAGAAAAGAATTTCAGAGAGTATGAAAATAGCATTCGTTACCACCGAAGCAGTCCCGTTTGCAAAAGTCGGAGGGCTGGCTGATGTTGCCGGCGCACTTCCGAAAGCGTTAACAAAACTCGATTGCGATGTAAAAGTCTTCATGCCAAAGTATCCAACAATCGATGAATGGCGTTTTGAGCTTCATTATTGCTGGGAGATTGGCGAAATGCCGATTCGCGTCGCAGGCATCCCGAGAACTGTTCACATATTCAAAGGCAATCTTCCGAACTCATCTGTTGAAATATATTTTATTGATTGCCCGCATTATTTTAATCGACAGTTAATTTATACCACCGACAAAGATGAAGATGAACGATTCATTCTTTTTTCGAAAGCGGTTGTTGAAACGTGTCAAAGATTAAAATGGACTCCCGACGTATTTCACTGCAACGATTGGCCCGGTGGATTGCTGCCGGTTTTAGTCAAAGACAATTACAATTGGGATATGATGTTTCATCGCTCTGCAATTGTTTTTACTATTCATAACATTGAGTATCAGGGGATATTTTCTCCTCACATTTTGAGTAAAGCCGAACTCAAGCCTAATCTTTTTTATTCTGACGGGCCACTGGAATTTCATGGGAGCGTAAGTCTGCTTAAAGCAGGAATTGTCTATGGAGATATAATTAATACAGTCAGCGAAACTTACGCACGTGAAATATTAACTCCTAAATATGGTGCAGGGATGGAAAAAATCCTCGGCTCAAGAAAAGATGATTTTTTTGGTGTATTGAACGGTGCAGATTACGAGACCTGGGATCCGGAAACTGACAAGCATATTCCTTATCATTATTCGAAAAGAAAACTCTCTCCGAAACAGAAGAATAAAAAATTTTTACTCGACCAGCTTCATTTACCATTCAACAAAAATATTCCTTTAATCGGAATTGTCTCGCGTCTTGTCGGCCAAAAGGGATTTGATATTTTTGCGGATGTGTCCGATGAATTAATGAAACTCGATGCTCAATGGGTGATCTTAGGCACTGGAGATGCTCGTTACGAAAATCTTATTCAAAGCATGACGTATGCATTTCCGAAAAAAGTCGCAAGTTATCTCGGATTCAATAATGAGCTTGCACATTTGATAGAAGCCGGTGCGGATATGTTCTTGATGTCGTCGAGATATGAACCTTGCGGCTTAAATCAAATCTATAGTCTGAAATACGGAACAGTTCCGATAGTAAGAAAAACCGGCGGCTTAGCAGATACGGTTCAAGACTGGCATGAGTTCGAATATCTTGGATTCGATACCGGAACGGGATTTTTATTTAACGAATATACAGGGGAAGCAATAGTTGCAACCGTTCAACGCGCGCTCGAAATGTTCAAAGACAAAAAAACCTGGCGGAAGATCCAAAAGAACGGAATGAAAAGAGATTATTCCTGGGATGCTTCGGCGAAAAAGTATTACGATCTATATAAGATGGCAATTGAGCGGAGAAAGTGAAAGTTTACAGCAGACGTCATCTTTGAATCTTATATTTTATTCGTCTATTTTACAGTTAAATAATAGAAAAGAATAATCTAGAAACTTAATAAGAAATGGGAGTCGTTAAAGAGGATTCTGAAATTTATCAGATTAGAAATTCAGCTTTTAATTTAGTCGCAGAAAAGGAATTAACACAGAAAGAAAACTCTGCTGAATCCATTAATAATTTTCTTCAGTTTTTTGAAGCTGTTTATGTTCATTGGTTGAAAATAGGTATTTCTCCTGAAGCTGATTGGGAAAAAGTTAAAGCAAAAATTGAATCCAGAAAACTTTGGATGAAAAC
>JAHJVF010000326.1 GCA_018828505.1 Bacteroidota bacterium
AACTCACCCTAAATCCCTCTCTTTCAAGAGAGGGACTTCAAGTTCACTCCTTCTCTTGGTAAGTCGAAGATCCCGCTTGCGGGGAGAAGGAGTAGGAGGATGAGTTCCAGCATTTAACCTGCCAGCCGAACTCAGACTGACGAGGCAGGCAGGCATGACTCGTTTTTATACCCCAATAAAAAAATTTTTGAAGCCGAAATGAATATCCAACTGGAATGAAGTTTCGGTTTCAAATTTATTGACTCAACTGCATCTCTTTTTCCCAAAAGGGCGAAAATTTATAAAAATTCCGCATTTCTCTTGAATACAAATTCTCGAAAAAAAATGAAATTACCTCTTGCGTGTATTTAAGAAAATACTTAATATAATCTCGGTAACCCACTGAAATACAATGGGTTACTTTTGATGTTATTCTCTAACTCCTCAATTGCATGAGAGCTAAGGCGTGGTCAAGACGCTGAAGGAGAAAACACGAAAGTGATTTTCTCCTTCTTAGCTCAATAAGTGTAAGGAAAATAAATTGAAGTTCACAAAATTCAACTCCACTCATAAAAATCTTGGTGCGAAGATGGTGGAATTTGCCGGATTCGAAATGCCGGTATACTATTCTTCAATTAGCGATGAGCATCTTGCAGTAAGAAATTCTCTCGGGATGTTTGATGTATCGCACATGGGAGAAATTTTTATTAAAGGAAATAATGCACTCGACTTTGTCCAAAAGATAACCACAAATGATGCGTCAAAATTAGAATTCGGCAAAGTTCAATATTCAGCGATGTGTTATGAAAACGGTGGTATAGTCGATGACCTATTAGTTTACAGACTTGAAGACGGATTTATGCTGGTTGTAAATGCTTCGAACTTAAATAAAGATTTTAACTGGATGAAATTAAATCAGATTGATGGTGTGGAGATTAATGATTTGAGTGACGATTACTCTTTGTTAGCTGTGCAGGGTCCAAATTCTTCAAAAGTATTATCAGAATTAGTTGATTTTAATATTGAAGAACTTAAATACTACACATTTAAATTTGGCAAAGTAATTGGTGTTGAAGCTTTAATATCAAGAACAGGTTATACAGGTGAATTAGGATTTGAAATATATTTCACCGGCGACGAAAAAAGAGCTGAAAAAATCTGGACTGCAATTTTAGATGCCGGAAAATCTTATGACATCAAACCAGTCGGATTGGGTGCAAGAGATACTCTTAGACTTGAGATGGGATTCTGTTTATATGGAAATGATATCGATCAATCAACTAATCCCCTCGAAGCAGGTCTAGGGTGGATTACCAAGTTGAATAAAGAATCATTCATAGGAAAAGATGAATTAGTGAAAATGAAATCAGAAGGATTGAAAAGATCATTACTCGGATTTGAGCTGATTGAAAAAGGTATCCCCAGGCATGGTTCGGAAATTTATTTTAATGGTGAAAAGATTGGATATGTTACGAGTGGAATCCAATCTCCATATCTCAATAAACCCATCGGATTAGGTTATTTCGCAACAGATAAAGTAAACAGTCAATCAGTTTTTGAAATTGATATTCGTGGAAGAAAGATAAAGACAAAATTGACAGATGTACCGTTTGTAAAAAGATGAAGATCGATGTTTTATTTTCAGTAGCTGCAGTTCCGGAAAATTATTTCAATGATAAGAATTGTATTGTAATAGATCTATTAAGAGCAAGTTCGACAATAATTACAGCACTAAATAATGGAGCGAAAGAGATTATTCCTGTTAACTCTGTTGAAGAAGCGCTTAAAATCAGTAAAAACTTGGACAAGAGCAGTTATTTACTTTGCGGAGAGAGACAAACTCAAACAATTGAGGGTTTTGATTTGGGGAACTCACCTCTCGAGTTCACTGAGGAAAAAGTTAAAGGAAAACGAATTATTTTTTCTACAACAAATGGGACAAAAGTATTTAACCATTTGAAGAACGCTAAAAAGGTTTTATTGGCTGCGACTTCGAATGTTTCCACTGTTGCTTTGGAAATGGTGAAATCACGGGAAGATTGGGTAATTATATGTGCTGCGAGAGATGGTTTCTTTGATGCATCCGATGCGCTTTGCGCAGGTATTTTAATATCAAAAATTCATCAGCAGATAAAAGAAACACTTAGTTTAAATGATGCCGCCCGACTTAGCCTGATGTATTTCGAAAACTCTCCCAAGAAAATTGAAAAAGTTTTGAGAGAAACCGATCATGGAAAATTTTTAGTTGAAAATAATTTTGAGAACGATATAAAATTTATTTCACAGATTGACATATACTATAACAAAGCTCGATTTAAAAACAATTTAATTACACTACTCAATTAAAATGAAAAGACGTAAAAAAACAGTAGATGCTGCGGCTTCTGATTCTTCTCTACTAATTCCTTATGAGAAGAAAAGAATGGCGTTTGGTGTTTTAATGATTGTGTTTTCATTTTTAATTGCTTTAAGCATTATCTCGTACAGTGCGTATGATGGAATTTATTTATCTGACTTGAAACCGGGCAGTCTTTTGACTTTAACTGACAGAAACTCGGAATTATCTCAAAGCATTGCAAAGACTAATAATTGGCTCGGACTTACCGGAGCGATAATTTCTAATTTTTTGATAAACGGAACTATCGGATATTTTTCAATTATTATTCCTCTTCTTTTATCCTTTTGGGGATTGACTATTGTTCGGAGCGGCGATTACCGGAAAACCGCTTTTTATACAAATCTATTTCTTGTGGGCGGTGTCCTGCTTGCAATGCTGTTTAGTATTCTTGGAAAATCTGTTCCTTTCTTTTTTGAGCGTAAAGAATTCTACGGAACTGTTGGGTTATTTTTAGGTGAATTAAGCGTTAGAATTCTTGGCAGTGCCGGAAGTATTATACTTATTTTTTCGCTTCTTGTGTTGACTTCATTTTTATTATTCGATTATAATCTTAAATCACTTATTGAAGCTCCAACTCATTGGCTGAAAGAATTTTTTAATAAAATAAAAGAAAAAATCAACGCCAGAAAAAATTTAGATAAACCACTTTCAACCCCTCGTATAAAGAAAATTACGTCTGAAGATAAACCAGCTGAAATTCTTTCATCCTCGATTACAAAAATCAATCGAGAAAAAACTCCCATCAATGATTCTCATCCTATTTTCGAAAAAATTGAAAGACTTGTGGAAGAGAACGATTTTGAAGATTCTCCGCCTGCTAGAAGTACCTCGCTCAAAAATTTGAACGAAAGCAAAAAAAATACTGCAGGACAGACGGTTAGTCTCCCGATGGATAAAAGTGTAGAAATCGAACCGTGGGATGAAGAGATTGAATTTATTCCTCCAACATTAGACCTGCTCGATCCACCCAGACAGCATGGCAGTGTTGACGATTCAGAACTTAATTCGAATGCGGAATTACTTCGTGCTAAGCTCGCATTATTTGACATTACTATTGATGACATTACTGTAACTCCCGGTCCAGTTGTAACTTTATTTGAAATTGTTCCATCGCCCGGTGTGAAAATAAGTAAAATCGTTAGTTTGCAGGACGATATTGCGCTTGCACTCGCAGCGAAAGGAATTCGGATTATTGCACCGATTCCCGGTAAGAGTGCCATCGGAGTTGAAATACCAAATCATAATCCTGAATTGGTTTATTGCCGAAGTATTTTCGGATCGAATAAATTCAGAGAGAATCAGTCCAATCTTCCAATAGCTTTCGGAAAAACTACTATCGGTGAAATTTTTATCGACGATCTTTCCAAAATGCCGCATCTGTTAATTGCAGGAGCTACTGGTTCAGGAAAAAGTGTCGGAATAAATACAATAATTACCTCATTGATTTTTAAGCTTCATCCATCTGATGTAAAATTTGTAATAATCGATCCAAAGAAAATTGAATTATCTTTCTATAGAGATCTCAAATATCATTTTCTTGCTACTTGTCCTGATATCGGAGAGGATATCATAACTAATTCACAAAATTCTGTGACCGTATTGAAAGCTGTCGAGCTTGAAATGGAACAGCGTTATGATATGCTTGCTAAAGCCGGTGTGAGAAACATTCAAGATTTTAATGAGAAATTTTCTGCTGGAAAGATCAAAGATTCCGATGAAATGAAATTTCATAAGCTCCCATACATTATTGTAGTAATCGATGAATTAGCGGACTTGATGCTCACTGCTGCCCGTGAAGTTGAAGAGCCTATCGCACGTATTGCTCAATTAGCTCGTGCAGTTGGTATCCACTTAATTCTCGCTACTCAGAGACCATCGGTTGATGTGATCACAGGAGTTATCAAAGCTAATTTTAATGCCCGCATTGCATACCAGGTTGCTTCTAAAACTGATTCGAGAACTATCCTAGATGCGAACGGTGCAGAAAAGTTGTTGGGTAATGGTGATATGCTTTATCTCCCAAGCAACAGTCCAAAATCACAGCGTATTCAAAATGCTTTCGTTTCAACTTCCGAAGTTGAACGAATTGTTGCTCACATCAGCAAGCAAAAAGGTTTTTCGAAACCTTATCCGCTTCCATCGGTACAAGAGAAAAAACGAATTGAAAACGCCGGACTTCTTGCCGACCGTGATGAGCTTTTTGAAGAAGCTGCAAAATTGGTCATAAGACATCAGCAAGGATCTGTATCGCTGCTTCAGCGTAGATTAAAAGTAGGATATTCACGTGCTGCCCGAATCATGGATGAACTTGAGGAGGGAGGGATTGTCGGCCCTTTTGACGGCAGTAAAGCCAGATTAGTACTTATCGATACCGATGAGGAACTTGATAGAATCTTAGCTTTGCTTGATTGATCGAAAAGTTTGAAACTTCTTTAAGATATTTTAAATTGCGTGTGTAACAATTCCGATTTCTTATGCTGAACAATTAAACTTATACGATTTGTAAATTTGATTTCACGTAAAAACACGGCTAATTAGCTTAAAAAAATAATCACAAAATATGCTTTATCAATTTATTCTTTTTCTTTTATTTAATAATTTCTTCCAGACAAATCCGCAGCAAATTATTAGCGAGGTGCAAAAAAAATATTCCGGGATAAATGATTTGAAAGCAACTCTTACTCAAACCATAGAATCATCAGCTACTTCACAACCTCAACTAATAAAAGCTGACCTATATTTCAAGAAGGAAAATAATTATCGAATTGAATTTAAAAATCAATTGTTGATTTCCAATGGTATCACGTCCTGGAATTATTCAAAAACTGCTAAAAGAGTTGTGATCTCTAATTATGAGGAGAATTTCTTTTCACCGCAGACCCTTTTATTCAATCTTCCCTCAAAGTCTAACAGCAAATTTGAGGGAATGGAAAAATTAGAAGGGGAGGAGCATTTCGTCATTAGCTTTTCTCCAAAAGGCTCTGATTTTAATTTTAAAGCTCTGAAAGTCTGGATATCAAAAAACTATCTTATTAAAAAAGTTGAAGTTGAAGATTGGGCGCAGAATAAATATTCATTTATGATTTCGGATTCAAAGATAAATTCTGATCTGAACGATAATCTTTTTAAATTCATACCACCGGGCGTGGTTAAAATCGTTGACCTTAGATAAACAAAACGGGAAAAAATTTTCTTTCCGTGAAATATTTCTCTATTCTATTTCACTTCTAATTGGAATCGCTTTACTTATCTACACTTTTCGTGGTGTCGGACTTGATGAAGTACTTATTCATTTTGTAGATGTAAATGTTTTCTATTTGGTTTTATTCATTCATGTTGTTTTTCTTGGAGCTTTCATTCGTGCATGGCGATGGAAGTATATGATCGAATCTTTCAAGCCTGATGTAAAACTCAAAAATTTATTTTCTGCGGTAATCATCGGTTACGGAGTAAATGCCATCCTTCCTCGTTTCGGTGAAGTTGCACGCGCAATGTCGATTGGTTCGCTTGAAGGTATTTCGCGTATCTCTTCACTTGGAACAATTGTGATTGAAAGAGTTCTCGATCTTATTTTCTTAATTCTCACTGTACTTCTCGGATTATATCTTTTCGGAGACGTTTTGGAATCAGAATATCCATGGATCTATAATTCGATCTATATCGGTGTGGTCGCATTTATTTTATCTCTTTTGTTTTTAGGGCTGGTGATAAAGTATCAAAGAAGAGTTCTTATTTGGATTGAAAAACTTTTTGCAAGAATGAATTTCAAAATTCTGAACAAAGCAACACTTTTCACTTCGAAGATCATCGATGGTTTTGACAGCATCAAATCACGTAAGAACTTTGTTCTGATATTTCTCATCTCTCCGCTAATCTGGGTGATATATGCTTTTGGAGCTTACATCGGTTTGTTAATGTTGAATATGCAGGAAATCATGCCGGTTGATTTTTCATTTGGCTGGATTATTATGAGCATTACTACGTTCGGTATATTAATTCCGACACCGGGATCAACAGGGGGCTATCATGCATTTTGCAAATCGGTTCTTACTATGGTCCTTGGCTATGCAGTTGAAATCAGTCTTGCTTATGCTTTGTTAACACATTTCCTTTCAACAGTCCCATTCTTATTGGTATCAGTAATTTTGTTTTTTGTTTATCAACGGAAAAAACGAAATTCAACGTCAGCTTAGTTCCCTTTTATTATCTGCTAGTGCCATTTCAAAAAAATATTCTTTTGGCGGAGCCATGGATTTTCACGTTTTGATATTATGATTTTTGTTAGAAATGACATATCTCAAAAATCTATCTGCTGTGCCGAGATATGTCATTTCTCAAAAGTTTAGGTTCTCCTTTTTCTTTCTGGATAATTTAACTTTAATCTTCTCAATTTTTTTTGAATAAAAGACTATTATTTAATAGCTTTACACCTAAAAAACTCAGTTATGTACCGAAATATCTTGTATTCGATTATTATTTTGACAACACTTTCAACTAATGGACTTGCTCAGAAGAATTTTAATATCTCCGCCGGAATGGGACTGAACTATTATTTAATGGAGAGCTTAAATGATTATCTCAGCTATAATTGGGGATTCAATAACCGGCAAGACGATTTCAACGGAGCTGTTGATTTCTTCGGTTCATTTGGATTCGATCTTTCATCCGATTATTCTATTGATCTCGATGTAAGCTATTCAATAAATTCTTTTAATACTTCTGTCGGCACAGGCAGCTATGAGTTCGCTTATTCTCTCATCATGCCTTCATTGATACTGAATTACCATTTCGGACAAAATGGATATCGAATATCGTTTGGTGCAGGAGGCGGATATCATTTTGCAGATGTCAGCGAGAAAATCCCCGGTTCAATTTCCACATCCGAATTCTCTGCAAAAGGATTCGGCTTTATGATTAAAGCTGATGGAATCTCCGCGATAAGTTCAAATCTCTTCATCTTAATAAACGTCAACGCACGATATAACAGCTTTTCCGATGTTTTAAATGGATCACAATCATTAATAATAAATAAACCGAGCAAAGAAAAACTCAACCTCAGTTTCACTAGTATGGGTTTAAGACTTGGAATGAAATACATTTTTTGATTATGGAATATATTAAAGCTTTTATTCTCGGAATTGTACAAGGGCTGACAGAATTCTTACCTATAAGCAGCACAGCACATTTACGAATTGTACCTGCATTTTTCGGATGGGAAGATCCGGGCGCCGGTTTTTCAGCGGTTATTCAAATCGGAACAATGTTGGCTGTTATTTTTTACTTTGCCAAAGATCTGTACCAAATATTTTCATCAGTAATTATGAATCTGACAAAAGGTAAATTCATTACGGATGAAAAGTCAAAACTTGGTTGGTACATAATTCTTGGAACGATACCGATTTCCGTATTCGGTCTGCTGTTCAAAGATTTTATCGAGAATGAAGCTCGTTCGCTTTACATTATTACTTTTTCGTTGATGGGTTTTGCTCTTCTGTTGGCAGTAGCTGAGAAAGTTTCGAAAATGAAATCGGGAATGAAGGAATTAACTTTTCTGAAATCGCAGGTTGTTGCCTTTGCACAGGTTTGTGCTTTGATGCCCGGTGCTTCAAGGTCAGGAACAACAATTACAGGCGGATTGTTCGTAGGATTAACACGTGAAGCTGCAGCGAGATTCTCATTTTTACTAAGCGTTCCCGCTGTCCTATTGAGTGGGCTATTCCAGCTTTATGAGATATCAAATCATCTTTCAGGTGAAAATTTTATTGCTTTGATAATCGCAACCATTTTCTCATTTTTTAGTGGATATTGGGCAATATCATTTTTACTTAATTTTTTAAAAACGAGATCGACTTTTGTCTTTATCTATTACAGATTAACACTCGGGATTCTAATGCTTGTCTTGTTATGGGTAGGAGTTCTGCAGCCTTAACAGTTCTTTATTGGATTGTAAATAACTAAATTCTATAAAATTATTTTTGGAGGATAAACTATGATCAGAAAAAACATTTCATTCATCTTGATGATTCTATTAATTTCATCTGTTGTTATTTCACAGACGAAAGAATCAAAAGAAAAAACAGAAAAGAAAGGAAGTAAAGTAAAAACTATGACCGTAGCAGTAATCGAAACGAATATGGGAAAAATTGAAATCGAATTGTTTGAAGATAAAGCCCCAAAAACGGTAGCAAACTTCGTCGGACTCGCAAAGAAAGGTTATTACAATGGAATAATTTTTCATAGAGTGATTGACAATTTCATGATTCAGGGTGGAGACCCATCAGGAACCGGAATGGGAGGTGAAAGCATCTACGGTGAAAAGTTTGAAGATGAGTTTCATAAGGATTTAAAGCATGACAAACCTGGTATGCTCTCAATGGCAAATGCCGGTCCGAATACAAACGGGAGTCAATTTTTCATAACATTAGTCCCAACTCCGTGGCTCGATAATCGGCATTCTGTTTTCGGTCAAGTAATTAAAGGAATAGATGTTGTGAAAGCAATCGGTAAAGTCGAAACAAGCAAACCTGGCGACAAACCTAAAAAAGATGTCATGATGAAATTGGTTAAAATAGAAACTAAAAAAGTTTCCGAAGGATCCTTTGGAAAAGAAAAAACTAATTAATTTTATTTTATGGATGAGGCTGTCTCGAAAAGTTCTCTCGATACATCCCGAAGAATCGGGATTACTCCTGTCCGCCAAGCTTGGACTGACGAGGCAGGCGGGCGAGAACCTTTCATTGTTGAGGTTTTCGAGTAGTCCCGACTTTATGTAGCATTGAACGATTTGAAGTCGGGATGTATCGAGAAAATATTATTTTTGAGATAACCACATCCATTGCATAGAAAATAATGTCTATAAAAGAAACCTTCACTTCACGCTGGACACTCATAATTTCAGTTCTTGGAATTGCTGTCGGTACAGGAAACATTTGGCGTTTTTCGAGAATTGTCGCACAGAATGGTGGAGGTTCTTTTCTAATTCCATGGATCATATTTCTTGTGATATGGTCGGTTCCACTGATCATAGCTGAATTTGCTATCGGAAAATATACACGCAAAGGTCCGATTGGGGCTGTAATAAAAATGGCAGGTGAAAAATATGCCTGGATGGGCGGCTTCATTGTTGTAGTAGCGACTGCAATTATGTTCTATTATTCCGTAGTTACCGGTTGGTGCATTAAATATTTTACAGCGGTATTTACGGATGACCTTATTACAGTGAATAACTATCCGCAATATTGGTCTGATTTTAGTTCTAGTTCGCAACCGATTATTTTTCATGCGGTTGCAATTTTTTTCGCAGCTTTTGTTGTTTATCGCGGAATTGTTAAAGGAATTGAAAAAGCAAGTAAACTCCTCGTTCCATCGCTTTTGATAATTCTCGTTCTTCTAGTAATTCGGGCGGTCACGCTGCCGAATGCTTTTCTTGGAATTGAATATTTCTTCAAACCAGATTTTCAATTATTGTTAAATCACAAAATCTGGATTCAGGCACTAACGCAAAATGCGTGGGATACCGGTGCAGGATGGGGGCTAATTCTCACTTACGCGATCTATACCAAACAAAAAGAGGATATTTCTCTTAATGGTGCTTTGGTCGGTTTTGGAAATAATTCAATTTCATTATTGGCGGGGATAATTATTTTCTCAACCGTATTTGCATTAACTACCGGTGATGCGTTTAAAGAAATTTCGATTTCAGGTCCCGCAAATACAGGACTTACTTTCATCTATCTTCCTGAATTATTTAAACACATGCCGGGCGGATATTTTGTTCAAATAATATTTACATCATTGTTCTTCCTAGCTTTGTCTTTTGCGGCTCTTACCTCACTTATTTCGCTCGTGGAGTTGACAACCCGTTCGTTGATCGATTTCGGATTTCCTCGCGAACGATCGATTATCTTTGTTGCTATGATTGCGTTTCTGCTTGGAATGCCTTCGAGCTTCAATTTGAATTTTTTAATCAATCAAGATTGGGTTTGGGGAGTCGGACTGATTTTGAGCGGTGGATTTCTTTCCTTCACAGTTATTAAATTTGGTGTGAATCGATTTCGGGAAGAGATCATTAACGGAGAAGGAAGCGATTACAAGATCGGGAAATGGTACAATTATATGATTGCCTTCATCATTCCCGTATTGGCAGTTGTTTTATTGTTGTGGTGGATTATTTCTTCTTACAGTTGGGAAGCCGAATGGTGGAATCCATTGAAGATTGAATCTGCCGGAACAGCGATATTCCAATGGATGATTGTATTACTGGTTTTAATTATTTTCAATAAAAAGATAGCCGCTCGAATAGGAAAATAAATCTTATGTCAGCAGATTCAATTATACTTGCCTTTTTCACAATCTCAATTATTTGGGGAGGATTGGCGTTCTTTCTTTCCCGAGCAATTTCAAAAGAAAGTAAAAAGAAATCCACAGAATGAAGACTAATCGAAACATCAAAGAATTTTCGGCGCAAATAAATAAGGAAAAATTTCCTGAAGTTGCATTTATATTTGGCGAAGAAAATTATTACCTCGACAAGACAGTCGAACTGATCCAGCAAAATTCGAAAAAGCTGAATTATTCATTCGAAAGTTTTAATCAGCAGGAAAAAAGCGTACATGAAATAATCGATCTTGCTTCGGAATTTTCCCTATTTGGCGGAAAGAAAGTTATTGTGGTTAAAGATTTCGGATCAATGAAGCAGAAAGAAAAGTTCATACCCTACTTTGATAATCCCTCTTTAGCAACAACTTTGATCCTTGTAGAAAACTCAAAAGTTAATTTAGATCAGAACCAAACCTACAAAAAGCTTGCTGCTTTGAATTGTGCTTATGACTCACCGAGATTTAAAGAAGATGAGATTCTTAACTGGATCGAAACCCGATTTAAGAAACAAAAGATCAAAATAGATTTCGAGATCGTAAATTTATTGTACTCAAATGTTGGGAATAATTTAGCTGAACTCGATGCAGAGCTGAATAAAATATTTCTCGTCATTGGAGATGAGCAAAAGTTAAGTAAAGAATCGATCAAAGCGCTAATTGTATCAAGCAGGCAGTATACGATTTTCGATCTTTACAACTCTTTGCGTGATAAAAAATTCGATTCTGCATTGAAAATAGGATATAATCTATTGAATGGTGAAGCGACAATGGTTTATATTATTGTTATGCTTCACCGATATTTCAACAGCCTGCTGACGTTCCAGGAACTTAAGAGAGTTTCAAAAAATCAAATCGCACTTGCTTCAAAAGTCGGCTGTCATCCATATTATTTGAAAGATTACGAATCCGCTTCAAAACGGTATTCATTCAATGAACTTTCGAAGATATTTGAAATTCTACTTCAGAAAGATATTGAACTTAAATCCACAAGTATTGATGAAAAAACACTTTTTACCTTAATGATCGGTGAATTTGTTAGTGTCACTAAACGCTGAGGGGAAATTTTAGTAACTTTGGAACATAAATTTTCCGATATGGTTAAATGAACGGTTCTGAGAATAAAAAATTAAAGGATCTCACAGACGAAGAATTGATACTTCATTTCCAAAAAACCGACGACATCGAAGCATATAATATTCTCGTCGCCCGGTATAAAGACCCTTTAATGAATTTCATTTTTAAATTTCTCGGAAATCGTGATTTATGTGAAGATGTTTTACAGGAAACGTTTTTCAGATTGTATAAAAACAAAAATTACTATACAACGATTGCCAAATTCTCAACCTGGATTTACACGATTGCGGCGAATCTGGCAAAAACAGAATTGAGAAAAAAAAATCGTCGTGTGTTCTTCTCGATTCAAGGAACGAATTTACACGGAAATGATGAAGTTACTGAGTTTGAGCTGCCCGATGAGACTTACAGACCCGACGAATATGCCGATAGTGTAATTAAGAATAAAATAATTCTGAATGCTTTGAAAAAAGTTAAGCCGTTATATCGTGAACTTATCATTTTAAGGGATATTCAGGAGCTTTCCTACGAAGAGATTGCTGAAGTTACCGGACTCAACATTGGAACTGTAAAATCCCGCATAAACCGTGGAAGAACCCGTTTACAAAAATTATTAAAACATATTTATCATGTATAAAAAATGGAACCAAATACTATCGAAAAAATTTCTACAGATTTAAGAAATTTACCAAAAACTTTAGCTCCGAAAGATTTAGAACAAAAACTCGTAATAAAAATTGCAGAGTATGAACGCTCGAAATTATCCGGAGTTAAACAAAAGTCGCCAATTGTCGAATTTTTCATGGACCCGATCTTTGCTCCCGCTTTTTCTTTAGCGGCTGTTGTCCTCCTAATATTCTTCACTGTTAAGACAAATAGCAATTTAGAGAATGAAATTTCATTGATGCTTCCAAAAGCAGAACCTCGATTAAGCGAAGATAATTCACTTAAAGATATTCAAATCACAAATAAGATTGTTTTACCGAAAAAGAGAGAAGTCGTAGTCGCCAGAACCCGCAGCAAAGCCCCTCTTCAACTTGGTCCTGGAGTCAGTCTTGACGAACAGCTTTCCCGTTCAGCTTCCGGGATGGAATCGGTCGAAACGACCGTAAATTTCTCATTTCCTAATGAGCCATCTTTTATCAGAATTCCCCCCCCGATGCAGTATGGACCACAAAGAACAGTCGGATTCGAATCAACACCAGTAAGAAGCAGAGATACAATTAATCCTACTTTGAGACGTAATCGTTAAGGTCTGAAGTTCAGTTTCTTTCTCGGAATTCAATCTTTTCTGAAAATTCTTCCAAAATTTTGATTTTTTCAAGGAATTTTAGATTGTTTTTAGAAGTATGTTTTATTATTTTTGAACCCAATTTTGATTAGAAACGGAGATATTATGAAAGAAGGAATACATCCAGTATATAAAAAAACTGTTGTGACTTGTGTTTGCGGTAATTCATTTGTTACCAGATCAACTGTCGGTGATTTAAAATTAGAAATTTGTTCAAGTTGTCATCCATTTTTTACCGGAAAGCAAAAATTAGTTGACTCTGCAGGACGTGTCGAGAAATTCATGAAAAAGTATAAGACACAACCTGCTCAAGAAGCTTAATCCTTAATAATTTATATTAATAACTGAAGTTACTCAAAGCAGTCATTCTGAACGAAGTGAAGAATCTTTGCCTTCAATTTCAATCTTTTTAGATGTTTCGTCCGCCAAGGCGGACTCAACATGACAAAAAGTCAATCCCGCCTGGCCTTTCTAGTTTCAATATGGCGGGCAGTTCTGCATAACTTCAATTAATAAATGTTTTCTGAGCTTCTTCTGTCTATCCATAAATTTCGTGATAGCAAAGAAGCTCGTTTGTTTTTAGCTGTAAATTCATAATTTCAAATAAATTGAGGGCTTCGACCATGCACGTTTGCATTTTTGAAGGAATCTACTTTGATCGGCTTCTACCGCTAACTTTCTTGAGACCAACCTACGAACAGCGATGCGGGATCACTTCATTAAAAGATAAAATTCTAAGACATTTTCCGAACATAAAAGTAACTCTCCATTGCAGAAGTTACCTCGCTGATTTTCTTGCCGAGAAATATCCGAATTATGAGATCAATTCTATAAGCAGCAAAGAATGTTTGTTCGTTAATGGAAGAGTTTTAGCAGAAGAAAACTTCCTGCAATCGCTTGATCTGAATAATCCCAATGACATTCTCTTCGTGAATGGTGAAACGATTGTAGCAGCGAAAGTATCCGGTGAAAAATTAGAAAACTTGAAAAGTAATCTTCACGATCTTTTCACTCTTTCAGATTTTGACGGCTTGATAAAAAAACAAGTCGATGTGAAAATGATCAATTACTCATGGGATTTAGTAAATAATAATCCTGAACAGATTGCCGCTGATTTCAAATATTTCACAAAAGATAAAAAGAAAAAG
Organism: Bacteroidota bacterium; assembly: GCA_018828505.1. Taxonomy (GTDB): domain Bacteria; phylum Bacteroidota; class Ignavibacteria; order Ch128b; family Ch128b; genus JAHJVF01. Next base: position 14,269 of record JAHJVF010000326.1, read on the forward strand.
CTGCTTGGAAAAATTTATCCCGGTACATTTCTATTGAACGAAGATGAGATTTTCATAGATGAAGGAGCTTCACTTAAACCGGGAGTTGTTCTTGATGCAGAAGAAGGACCGATTTACATTGGTAAAGACGTCAAGTTAATGCCTAATGCTGTGATTGAAGGTCCTGCGTTTATCGGCGATGGTTCGATTGTTAAAATCGGTGCAAAGATTTACGGAGGGACTTCTGTTGGAGAAGTGTGCAAGGTTGGTGGTGAAGTTGAAACTTCCATTATTCATTCCCATTCGAATAAACAGCACGAAGGATTTCTCGGGCATAGTTATCTCGGTATGTGGGTAAATCTTGGAGCTGATACAAACAACAGTGATCTGAAAAATAATTATGGCAGCGCCAGGGTTTTTATCAACGGAGAATTAGTTGATACAGGCTTACTGTTTGTTGGCTTAACAATGGGTGATCATTCGAAATGTGCGATCAATACTATGTTCAATACGGGGACGAACGTTGGCGTATCGTGCAATATTTTTGGTGCGGGAATTCCGCCTAGGTACATGCCTTCTTTTTCGTGGGGAGGTGGTGAGATGATGACGACTTATGCACTTGACCGCAGTCTCGAAGTTGCAAAACGGGTGATGGGCAGAAGAAAGATCGCAATGAGCAATGCCGAGGAAAAATTGTTCAGGAAAATTTTTGATCTTACCCGTGAAGAACGAAGGAAAAGAGGAATGCCTAATTAAAATCCTAAATCCGAAACTCTAAATCCTAAATAATAATTCAAGGCGGATAAAGTCCTAATAATTAACAAATGTTACGCAGATTTGAAAAACTAATATCAAAATTCGAAATTCTAAACAAATTCAAAAAACTAAATTCAAAACAAAATAATTAAATATTGCATATTTCATTAGTTTTTCCTGCCATATTATAGCATTGTCGTGGCGGGGAGGTTTTGAGTTTAGAATTTGTTTAGTGCTTAGAAATTCGGATTTAGAAATTGAGCTTTTTGCCGCGTCATAAATGATTTTGCGTAACTTCAGTAATTAAAAATGTTTTCATGGTTTAAGTTTAAATATTTAAATTTGTTTCGTCCGTCAATTGACGGATTCGATATTGGATTTTAGAAATTTTCGTGTCTATAAGGTTTTGTGTAATATAACAGATCGCGATTTTTAGCCTGCGTAACTTCTGTTGATTTTTATTATCTTGAAAGTGAGTGAAGCTATCTTCCTCACTTTTTTTGTTTATGAAAAGATTAAATAGTAATGAATTAGGATTTTAATGGAATTTTTCAAAGATCTTTATGTTGGGCCTCGCGGCATTGCTGTTAAGATTTTGAACCGTGTCGATAGAACCGACGCCTATCTCGATAAGCTGGTCGATGTTGAACTTCGTTTCGGTGATCTTTCGTCACAGGATAAAGCTTTATTGAATGAAATTGTTCATGGTGTTGTTAGATGGGAACGAAAGCTCGATTGGATACTGCGTGGATTTTATCGCGGAGAATTTTCCAAATGTATACCGAATCTTAAAAATGCAATGCGCGTTGCTCTCTATCAAATTCTTTTTCTTGATAACATTCCCGACTATGCGGCAGTGAATGAAGCGGTTGAATTTGTAAAAAAGCTCCAAGGAGAAAAGTCTGCCGATCTGGTTAATGCGGTTCTAAGAAATATTATTCGAGCGAAACAGGAAATTAGATATCCGAACCAAGAAGATGACACGATAAATTATTACGGCACGATTTACTCTCATCCAAATTGGCTTGTGAAAAGATGGCTCGCACGATACGGTGCAGAGTTCGCTGAAAAATTAATGATCGAGAACAATGAAAGACCGAGATTAACACTTCGTTATAATCAGAGCCGGACCAACCGTGAAGATTTTCTAAAAAAATTAAACGAAGCTGAATTGAAGCATCGTGAATCTATTTACTCGCCATACTTTGTCACTTTGCTCAACTTAACGAACATCACCGATTGGGATTATTTCAGAGAAGGATATTTTTCAATTCAAGATGAAAGTGCGGGGCTGCCTTGCATTCTTCTCGATCCAAAACAGGAGGAGGTTATACTCGACCTCTGTGCTGCACCCGGAGGTAAGAGCAGTCTTATTTCCGAGCTTATGATGAATAAAGGAACGATTTACGCAATTGATAAATATTCAAGCAGAATCGATTTGATGAAAAAGAATATTGAACGGCTCAAACTTACAAATATAAATTTTCTTGAAGCGGATAGTGAAAAGTTAGAGATGGATCCGGTAGATAAAATCCTGGTTGATGTCCCCTGTTCCGGATTGGGCGTGCTCACAAAAAAGCCCGAGATTAAGTGGAAACGTGATGCAGAAGATATAAAAAGACTCACGCAAATTCAGAAAAGCCTTCTGCAAAATGCCTCAAAGCTGGTAAAAGTTAGTGGGACAATCGTCTACAGCACCTGTACAATCGAGCCGGAAGAGAATTTTGAAATCATAAAAGATTTCATCGTTCACAATAATCATTTTGAGCTGATCATAGATCATCCGAATATTCATCCGAGCTTGATTGACCAGAATGGCTGCATCTCAACATTCCCAAACATTCACGGAATGGATGGAAGCTTTGCTGCAAAGATTTTGAGGAAGTCTTAAGAAAATGCTTTTCGAGAAACAGTTCTAACTTTCAAGATAATTAGATGATTTCCTAATGACTCTAATATTGCTTCTAATGGTTTTGTTGAGTAATTTTTTAGTAAAGAGATAATAAAATTCAATGACTGACTTAGGGAAGGAAATAAAAGAAAAAAGATTGATTCTGGGTGTTTCTCTGAAGGATATCTCTGAGCGGACGAGGATCGATCAAAAACACCTCGAAAGGATGGAAAACAATGAATTTGATTTTCTTCCCCCGCTCTACATTAAGTCTTTCTTGAAAGGTTATCTTCACTCTTTGGATATCGACCCGTCAGAGCATCTGATAAAATTAGATGAAATTCTTAAAAAGAAAAAAGACAATGCTTTAGAAGTGCTCAATGAACCGGAGGCAGTCGAATTCACACCGGAAAAAACGATTGATATAAAATCATTTCTTAAATCGAGAACGACTATTTTGGTTCTGATTTCATTAGTACTTCTAATTGTTGTGATAATTTTAATCTTTCCGGAAAAACAAAAAGAGCCTGAATACATACAGGATATTCCGGCTGATACAATTCCACGATATAATGAAAAGAAGCAGGTAAAAACAAGTAATGAGAAGAAAGAGGGTAAATTTATATTCTCAAAAGATAGCCTTACATTAGTTGGAATTGCAACGGATTCTGTCTGGCTGCAGGTTAAGGGAGATGGTAAAGTTGTAGATGAAATTTTTATGAGAAAAGGAGAGCAGAAATTTTGGAGAGCAAAGAAAAATTTTGAAATATTAATTGGTAATGCAGGGGCAATATCGTTCTCGTTAGATCGGGAAAACCTTCCGTTTGTCGGTATGCCCGGTGCTGTTAAACGAATTCTTATTGACCAAGAAGGTTTAAAAATAGTACGAACGACAAATGAATCAAAAAACGAATAATTCCGAAAGAGTAAATCCGGAAATCACTAAACGTATTGAAGAATTGCGGGAATTTATTCATCGATACGATTACGAGTATTACGTTCTTAACGAACCATCGGTCCACGATCGTGAATATGATAGATTGATGGACGAGCTTATCTCTCTTGAAAAACAGTATCCTTTTCTGGTTACGCCCGATTCTCCAACCCAGAGAGTAGGAGGTGAACCGATAAAGGAATTTCCCGTCGTATTTCATGACATATCTATGCTGAGTTTATCCAATACTTATTCAGAAGATGAACTGCATGATTTTCACAGGCGGGTGAGAGAACTAATTCCTTCCAAAGAAGAGGTTAATTATACTACTGAACTTAAAATTGATGGAGTTGCTATCAGTCTTCAATACCGGGGAGGATTGTTCGTTCAGGGAGTTACCCGCGGTGATGGAACGAGGGGAGATGAAATCTCGAATAATCTTAGGACGATCAAATCAATTCCGCTTAGATTGAATTTCAAAGAAGTTGAAGAAAAGCTATTTGAGAATATAGAGGTACGCGGCGAGATTTATATGAACCGCAAAGAATTTGATTTAATGAACATTGAAAGAGAAAAGCTTGGTGAAAAGTTATTTGCAAATCCACGTAATGCAACTGCCGGAACATTGAAACTTCAAGACCCGCGTCTTGTTGCGGAAAGACCATTGAACTTCTTTGTGTATAGTTTGCGATCGTATTCCACTGAATTAAATTCACAATCAGAAAATTTGCTTCTGTTGAAAAACCTTGGCTTCAAAGTAAACCAACAATATAAATTGTGCGAATCTATCTACGATGTAATTCAATTTTGTCGTGAGTGGGAAGAGAAACGAGAATCACTCCCGTATGACATTGATGGTGTGGTGATTAAAGTTAATGATCTTAAGCAGCAGGAACTTTTAGGAAATATTGCGAAAAGTCCGCGTTGGGCTACAGCTTTTAAGTTTGAAGCGAAAAAAACGAGAACGAAATTAAAAAAAATTACACTTCAGGTTGGCAGGCAGGGGACGATCACTCCCGTTGCAGAACTTGAACCGGTTTTATTAGCCGGGACAACAGTCAGCCGAGCAACTCTGCATAACTTTGAAGAGATTCAGAGAAAAGACATTCGCGAAGGAGACTCGGTTCTGATCGAAAAAGGGGGAGATATAATTCCCAAAGTAATTGAAGTGGTTATTGATGAGAGATCATCGACCTCAGATCCTTTCGAAGCTCCTGAAAAATGTCCAGAATGCGGATCGAAACTTTTCAATCCTGAAGGTGAAGTTGCTATCTATTGTATAAATTATGATTGTCCGGCACAAGTAAAGGGAAGGATAATTCATTTTGCTTCGCGCGGAACGATGGACATTGAAGGACTTGGTGAGGCAATAATTGAAAAATTCGTTGAGCTTGGCTTTTTGAATAATGTTGCCGATGTGTATCGCCTAAAAAATCATCGCAGCAAATTGATCGAATTAGAAGGATACGGTGAAAAGAGCATCGATAACTTATTAACTGCGATAGAGGAGAGTAAATCTCAAAGTTTTGAAAGAATTCTCTTTGCTCTCGGTATCCGGCATGTTGGAGCCGGCGTTGCGAAAGTCTTAGCGAGATCATTCAGTAGTATAGATGACTTGATAAAAGCAAAACATGAAGATATTCAAAAGATCCATGAGATCGGCGAAACGATCAGCGAAAGTATTAGCAACTTTTTCAGTAATAAAAATAACTTAAAACTAATCAAAGATTTGAGAGGTTTTGGTTTACAGTTCGAATCAAAACAAAAATCCTCGAGTACTAAATTAAGCGGTAAAAGTTTTGTCGTTACCGGAACTTTAGGTTCAATGACGCGGGATGAAGCTAAGCAGCGTATTGAATTACTGGGCGGCAAAACCACAGATAGTGTAAGTTCGAAGACGGGGTTCGTGATTGCTGGTGAGAACCCGGGTTCTAAATTAGAAAAAGCTAAAAAACTTAAAATTGAAATTCTCAGCGAAGACGATTTTCTAACCCTCCTAAAAAGTTAATGCAGAAATTCATCCAATCATTTTTTTACTTTTATCTTCGAGTATTCTTTAGAAAGAAATTAAGCCAGGTCTCTATTCCAATAATAAATACGGATGTAACGAGAGCTTTAATATTTCTGCCAGACGATCCTGTTCTTATCAATCATTTGAAGCGGTTCACACCCCGTTTAAAAAAACATATTGAGTCCGTTACTTTTGTTATAAATGAATCTTATACCCCGTTATTCAAAGACAAAACTCCAATTACTGCTGTTGTTTACAATTCCAGTCACAAGGGTAAGTTTGAAATTCCCAAAAAGCCGCTTATCATTCAACTTCGAATGGGAACGTACGATGTGATAATCGATTTGAATCTTAATGATTCGTTTTTTCACTATTATTTAATCCATAAAATTAAGTGTGACAGAAAGCTCGGCTTTTTAAGGAAAAATTCTGATTTATTTAATAACTTACAATTAAGAACTTCTGAAAACACAAGCTTTGAAGGAGTCTACGTAAGTTTTTTTAAATTTTTATTTCTGTAGGGAGAGAACATGAATTTTGAAGTCAAACATAATGACGATATCGTTGTTTTCAAATTGAATGAAAAGAAATTGGATACTACAATCTCAGGTATTTTAAAAGGAGAATTTACAATTTTATGTCAGGCAGAAGGAGTCAGAAAAATGATCATCGATCTGAGTGAAGTTGAGTTCTGCGACAGTTCGGGATTGAGCGCCCTGCTCTTATGCCAGCGGCAAATCAGAGAACGCGGAGGGGCAATTAGATTGACTCATGCCAATGAAAAAATTGAAACACTTGTTAAGATTTCACAGCTTGAGCGCGTCCTCCCTTTAATAAAAACGAATGATTTGGCTATCGAAGAACTTCAAAATATAGAGTAGTAATTTTGACCAATCATCCTCACCTTATCGATTACATAATAATTGTTGTTTATCTGATTTTTATTGCGGTTCTCGGGATTGTTTCGGGCGGTAAACAAAAAAGCGTCAAAGATTATTTCTTAGGGTCTGATGTTGTTCCATGGTGGGCGGTCTGCTTTTCTATTGTAGCTGCAGAAACAAGCACTCTTACATTTATTTCTATTCCTGGTCTCGCTTACCTCACAAATCTGAATTTTCTTCAATTAACGTTCGGTTACCTTATAGGAAGAATTGTAGTTGCGTACGTTTTTCTGCCGGCATACTTTAAAGGCGAGCTTTCAACCGCTTATGCATTTCTCGAAACAAGATTTGGGACAAAGACACGATCGTTTGCTTCAATAGTTTTTCTTTTTACACGAACTGCGGCTGACGGTGTGCGGCTTTTTGCTACAGCCATTCCCTTAAAGTTAATGCTCGATATCAGTTATCCTGTAGCGATAATTATTATTGCGGCAGTGACTTTGATTTACACTTATACCGGGGGAGTGAAAGGAATAATTTGGGTAGATGTTGTACAAATGCTCATCTACCTAGGCGGAGCTTTAATTGCCGGAATATTTCTTTTAAATATTCTTCCAGACGGCTGGACAACGGTGGTGAATGCTGCATCTATCGATTCAAAATTAGATATCTTCAATTTTGGATTTAGTGATGGGTTAGCTGGATTCTTTTCAAAACCTTACACATTGCTTGGAGGACTATTAGGTGGAGCTTTTCTTTCGATGGCATCGCATGGTACAGATCAGTTGATTGTTCAAAGATTGCTTACAACAAAAAGTCTTCGCAGCGGACAAAAGGCGATTATCGGCAGCGGTGTGATTGTAATCATTCAATTTGCTGTTTTTTTGGTAGTTGGAGTGATGCTCTATGCATATTATGGAAGCCTGAATGTAAAATCTGATGAAATATTTCCGATGTTCATAATTAATGTGCTTCCTCCCGGACTGACAGGATTGATCATCGCGGGATTATTCGCTGCGGCTATGTCGACACTTGCAGGTTCAATGAGTTCACTCTCTTCATCGACAATGCTCGATCTTTATATTCCATATTTCGGAAAATTTAAGACTGAGAAAAAACAATTAGCGATTTCACGGCTCTTTACTATTTTTTGGGCTGCTTTATTGGTAGGTGCTGCAATATTTTTTATGGAATCTCCTCAGACGGTTGTTGAACTTGCACTTAGTATTGCATCTTTCACCTACGGCGGATTGCTCGGAACATTCTTATTGGGATTGCTGAATAAGCGAGCCTCACAGGAAGATGCACTCGCCGGTTTTTCCGCCGGTATATTTGTTATGATAACTGTAATCTCTCTGAAGCTTGTAGCTTGGACATGGTTTACTTTTATTGGTGTAATGGTAACGTTAATTATTGGATCGTTTTTGACATCGTTGTCATCAAAAAATCAATAAAATAAAAGTGAATGTGTAAAAACCTTAAAAATTTAGTGTGAATCAAACTAAAAGCAAATGATAATTGTGGATATCATTCCTCCTGAAATTATTGAAAAGAGAATTTTTATTCTGAGGGATCAAAAAGTAATGTTGGATTTTCATCTTTCAGAATTATACGGAATTGAGACAAAAACTTTAAAAAGAGCTGTGAGGCGAAATTTAGATAGATTTCCCATGGATTTCTGCTTTCAATTAACAGATGAAGAATTAATAAACTTGAAGGTACCGACCTGCTCAAAATCGTCACCCGCAGACCCAAGCGTAACACATAGCGCGGTAAACCGCAATGGAAGATGTTTAATGGAAGATGGAAAATGGAGAAAATCAGTTTTAAATATTTTGACA
>JAHJVF010000327.1 GCA_018828505.1 Bacteroidota bacterium
AATCCATTAATCGCAATATTTGATCATGGAACTCCAATGGACCCAAAACATCCTTACATTTATATCGGTGCTCTTTATAATACGTTTGTTTGTGTAGCAATTGGTTTGGTAGTTGCATTAACTGCAAAACAACAAAAACACTTTATTAAAAAATTACGGGATAAGAAAAACGACCGCGGTATAATGGTCATAGTTACATTTATTATAGCAATAATTTTCAGTGCAATTATTTTTAACGTTGCGAGTTTACCGGTTCTTTTAGTTTTAAGTTTGTTCCTTATCGCATTGGTTGCTCTTGCTTCAACTTATTTTATTAAATATGACGAATCTGAAAAAACCGAGGGATTAACCATTTGGTCGATCGATAAAGCAAAAGAATTCTTCAAAGGGGGCAAAATAAACGATAAAGAAGGAAAGATCATTAAAGTTCTGTGGAAAATTAAAGAAGACGAGGATGACGATACGATCAACTTCTCGAAAAACGATATGAAAAAAATGTCTGCCGAAGTGGGAGACCTCGTTTATTTATGCGATACAAGAAAAATTTTTGGCGGGCTCAAATCAATCCACTCTGTATACGGTAAGCCGCACAATGAAGATAGCATTGTGTACATTACAAAAGACCAGAGGAAAACCGGAATTTTTGTTAAAGGTAAAAAGCTTACTGCTGAAAAAGAAATGTAGGAATTTCATCAGAACAACTTTAAAGGAGGCTGTCTCAGAAGGTTCTCTCGATACATCCCGATGAATCGCATTGGCGTCAACTTAATTTTTTAGAAATTATAGGTTGTAAGATAAAAATAATTGAAAAATGGTTTAGAAATGCTTGAAATTTATAAATCCTCTACAAGGATTTCTACGCATTTTGTTATAATATAGCTACTACAATAATTTGACCCCGCATGCGGGGTCAACTAAATTATTGACCTCGTAGAGGTCTTATTGTTGTAGGAATAATGTCAATCCAATAATCCCAAATCCTCGTAGAGGATTAACAAGAGTTGAGGGATTTCTAAGTTATGATATTTTAATGAGTTAGTGAGAAAAACCCAATTGTTAGGTTGACGCATATGCGATGAATCGGGATTACTCCTGCCCGCTGAACTTGGACTGACGAGGCAGGCGGGCGAGAACCTTTTATTATTGAGGTTTTCGAGTAGTCCCGACTTTACGAAGCATTGAACGATTTGAAGTCGGGATGTATCGAGAAAATATTACTTTTGAGACAACCTCTTTTTTATTTCATTTTAGATTATCCGTCTGAGATTACACCATTCACAAAAGTTTTCCATTCATTCTCGATCGAGAATTCATTTCCTGTCTTTTTTGAATCAACTTTTGACATCAGAATTAATCCGCGTGCAAACCGGGCAATCATTTGAACGTAGGGTCTAATTTCTTCATCTGAAAATTTTTCTTTTTTCAAATGTTCTTTCAATAGACTTTGAAGAAATTTTTCTTCCGCCTCAACTAAATTAAAATAAATTGATTTTTCGGTAAGCAGATGCATAAAGCCAACTGCATCAATTTGAATTTGAGCTAAATTACTTCCGTCATCCAATGTTTTTTGCCGTATCTGTAAGTATCCGACTAACTTTTCATTCAGACTCAGGTCTTTATTTTTCTCAAGCTGCGAAAGTTCTTTCATGAATTCATTAAGTTCAAACTTAATTACGGCATTAAATACTTCTTCTTTTGTTTTATAATAATGATAGAGAGTTGCCTTGCCCATCCTTAAATCGGCTGCGATATCATTCATCGAAGTTTTTTTGAATCCGTATCTCGCAAACCGTTCTTTCGCCGATTTGATGATTAAATCTTTTCTTGGATTATTCCTCAAAGTTTACTCTAATATTTTTGTAAGAGATGTTTAATATTACTATTACTGATTTAGATTCTTCATCCCGACCTTGTCGGGATTCAGAATGACAGTACGACCAAAACATGTCCTTCTGAGGGAGTCTGTTTATTTGCAAGATTCAAACTCCCACGAAATTGATTTTCTTTTCCCTTTAGATGTTCCTTCAACTTCCACGAAAAGCGTTCCATCCTCTTGCAGAAGATATATAATTCTCTGCGGAAAGTCGTGTTCAAGGTTTTTAAAAATTACTTTTTTACTTTCGGTTGTTGTAAGAATAAATTCAGTTCCCTTACCTCATCCAGGACTTGCGATATAAACCAATTCGTTATCTCTTTCAACAATTCGCAAATATTCCAAAAAAACTTTTTCGGATTTTAAAATAGTTCTATTCAATCCGAGCATTATTCCATTTTTGGGTGCACTCCATAATTCTTCTACAAGTTCACCTTCTGATTGAGATTTCCATGACCCCGCTAACCATGCGAGTTCATCAATTTTCTTCTCCTGCGAGAGAACATTAGCGGGAATGATCGGAAGCATCATGACCAAAATAATAGATGTGCAAAAAGCGATTTTCATTGGATAGACATTAGTAATATTCAAGCTTATGTATTTATTAGTTCATTATTTGGTTCAACTTAGGTTTAAAAGTTAAATTCTTCAATAAAAACAAATCTTCGAAATTGATTTTATAACTCATTCACCCTATATTTGTTAGCTTTTTTATAACGTTATATTGATTAATAGGAGACTTTAAGCATGGGGATTATGACCAAAATGCGGGATAATATGCCTGTCATTCTAATTGGATTAGTAGTAGTATTTTTGATTACGATTATTTTCGATTGGGGAATGGGATATCTTGGACTTGATACCGGACGGCAAAATCCTGTCATTGGTGAAATTAACGGTAAAGAGATTACTTACCTTGAGTTCAATCAATTAGTTGAGCGGGCACGTGAAAATCAGAAAGCCCAAAGCGGACAGGATATTGAAGATGACCAATTCGAAACTTTCAGGCAGCAAGTTTGGGATGCGTATGTAACTCAAATACTTATCGAACAGCAAATTGATAAGTGGGGAATTAAAGTTACTGATGATGAAATCCGTGATATAATTTTGGGTGAAGAGCCGCCGGAATTTTTAAAACGTAATTTCATTGATTCGCTCGGCAATTTTAACCGCTCAATATATGAACAGGCTTTGATGGATCCGAGAAACAGAGAAGCATTGGTTCAAGCAGAAGACGCAGTCAAACAGCAGCAGCTTCAGGAAAAACTTCAAAGCTTTATACAAGCTTCTATCATCATTCCTGAAAATGATATTAAACGAAAGTTTCAGGAACAAACTCTTTCCGCAGATGCAAAGTTCGTATTGTTCGATCCGAATTCAATTCCGGATGATCAAGCAAAAGTTACCGATGAAGATTTAAAAAATTATTACAATAAAAATCTCGATCTGTACAAAATCGAAGCTCAAAGAAAATTGAAACATGTGATGTTCAGGGAAGCCGCTACTAAGTCGGACAGTGAATCAGTTTTCAAAAGCTTGAAATCAATTGCGGAAGAAGCAAAAAAAGATACCGACTTTGCAAGCATTGTAAAAATTTACTCCACAAAACCGTATCAGGAAAAAGCCGTTACACATGGTTCGCTTCCGAAGGATGGCGAAAAGATTTTGTATTCAGGAAAAGTCGGTGAAGTTGTGGGCCCGGTTCCAACTTATGAAGGATATTCAGTCTATAAAATTGTAAAAGACAGCAGCTCTCAAGATGAATACGTTCAAGCATCTCATATTTTAATCAATTTTGGAGCCGATACTTCATTAGCACAAAAAAAGATTAATGAGCTTCTTTCAGGGCTCAGAGGTGGAGCAGATTTTGCAAAAGTTGCTAAAGACTATTCACAAGATCAGATGTCTGCAGTTCAAGGTGGAGACCTTGGATGGTTTGGCAAGGGAATGATGGTTCCGGAATTTGAGAAAGCCGCATTCAATGCAAAGATCGGTGATTTAGTTGGACCAATTAAAACAAATTATGGCTTTCACATTATCAAAGTCTCTAATAGAAGCCGCAGAGTTATCATCGCAGCTGAAATCAACATTCCGGTAAAAGTTTCTGCTCAAACACGCGAAGAGATTTATAACTCAGCTAATGATTTGGTATACATTGTCAATAAGGGAAGTGATTTCGAGAAAGAAGCCGAATTGATGAAATATCCTATCCAGGAAACAACTCCATTCAACGAGAAATCGGAGTTCGTTCCGGGAATCGGGATGCACAAAGCAATCGTTCAATTCGCATTTGACAATAAACTCGGAACTGTGAGTGACGTATTTAGAATTTCAAATGGATACGTTGTAGTAAAAATTTCGGAAGTTATCCACGCGGGAGTAAAAAGATTCGATGAGGTGAAAGAAGGTCTAAAGCCCACTGTATTACGTGAGAAGAAAATGGATATGATGAAAAAGAAAGCTGATGGAATGAGAAATAAAATTCCTTCGGGTGAAGGATTGGAGTTTTTGACTTCGATCGACCAGAATTTGGTTACCACCCAAACCGGATCGTTTAATTATGGTCAATCTGTCGGTGGAGGAGTTGGACGCGATTTCAGTTTCAACTATACTGCATTCAACATGAAACAAAATCAGATTTCACAGCCGATTAAAGGGAGCCGAGGTTATTATTTAATTCAACTTATTTCAAAGTCGAGTTTCGACTCAACTGCTTATAGTATTCAAAAAAATATTTTGAGAACTCAAATCTTTCAGGAAAAAAGATCTCAGATGTTCAACAACTGGCTTAGTGAATTGAAGAAGAATTCTAAGATCGAAGATTATCGTTACAAATATTATAGATAGTTTTTAAATAAAATTTTTCTTTACTTTATAAGGCTGTTAAAAAAATTAGCAGCCTTTTTTTATGAAAATATTTTACACTTTAATATTCCTTTTCACCGTATTTCAATTCGCTGCGATTGGGCAGAACGGCAATTACCGTTATAGCTTTAGCGGTTCGGTCAATTACATCACAACGTCTAAAATTTTTCTCAACCCTCGATCTCCCGATCCAATTGTCCGAAATTCTCATTACAGGCTTGATAAAATTTGGAGCTATTCATTTGAATTCCGAATGAATTTATATAATCAATCGATCTTGGCCGGAATTGGGAGCGAAATTCTAAAAAAACAGAATGATAACCTTCCACTCAGAGTCCTGCGAAATGATGCTGTGAGAACTATCGAAGTCACAGATGGATATGAATTAGTGCCAATCGAAGTTACAGGTTACTACGTTTTTCCTTTCAGCGGAAAATCTTTTACGATGGTAATGGGGGGCGGATTCGGTGCGTATATCGGAAGGCATGTGAGAAAGATCGGAGATATTTCTGTTTCGCCAGTTGAAAATAAAACCACATTTGGATTTCACGTAATGGTTGGTGCCGAGTATTTTGTTTTTGATTTCATTTCGGTTAGGTACGAGATGAAATTCAGAGACCCTGATTTTGATATTAAAAGTAAGTACTCACAGACTACAACTCTTTTAAATGGAGATCGAATCCAAGTTTTGAACAACGAGTTTTACTCCCGAATTAATATCGATGGAGTAAATTTTATTTTAGGATTAGCTGTACATTTTTAATATGAGTGAATGTATCTCTCCGGGGAAAGATATGTGGAATGACAGGTTCTCTTCTGAAGAATACGTTTACGGAAAAGAACCAAACCAATTTTTAAAAAATAGTTTCGAGAGAGATCCATCACTTTTTCAAAATCCCATATTAATTTTAGGCGATGGTGAAGGAAGAAATGGAGTTTATTTATCGTCAAATGGACTTGACTCAACTTCACTCGACTTTTCAGAAAAAGCGTTGGACAAAGCAAAACGTCTCGCTGTAGAAAAAAATATTACTCTAAACACAATCTTGAGCGACGTAAATAATTATAATTTTGAAAAGGATTCTTTGGGAACGATTGTTTCTATTTTCTTTCACATCGATCCGCAAAGCCGAGGACAATTGCATCGGAATATCAAAAAGTCATTAATTAAAAACGGGACCTTTATTTTGGAAGCATATTCACCCCGCCAATTGCAATTTGAAAGCGGGGGTCCAAAAGATATCGACATGCTTTACACAGTTGAAGACCTAAAAAATGACTTTGTGGATTTTGATATCATTCAGTTAGAAGAAGTTGAAACTCAACTTAATGAAGGATGCCTTCATCAAGGTAAAGCTTCTGTGGTTCAGTTTATTGGAAGGAAGACATAACCTCCAGCAAAAAGCGATTGTGTTAAAAATCGCATTCGACATCTTATTCAAAAAATACCAGAATAAATCGAAAAAATTAGTTGTAGGCTTGTCTTAGAATTTGGGCCATCATTTTTTTAATTTCATTAAGAAAATATTAAATTGAACTAACTTAATTTTCCAAAGAGGATAATTTTTTAGAGATTAAAATGCCAAGAGTTTTTGCTAACGCCGCAGATGAAATATTAGAGAAAGAATATAAATGCCTCAATCACGGCTTTGTTCGATTGATAGATTATATGGGAAGCGATGAAGCGATTGTACAAGCCGCAAGAGTAAGTTACGGTAAAGGGACCAAAACCGTCCGTGAAGACAGAACATTGATCCGTTATTTAATGCGTCATCATCACACAACTCCGTTCGAAATGGTTGAATTCAAGTTTCATGTCAAGCTTCCAATATTTGTGGCAAGACAGTGGATACGACATCGTACTGCAAGTGTAAATGAATATTCGGGGCGTTACTCAATTATGCCTGAAGAATTTTATATGCCTGGCGAAGAGGATATTAAATCACAAAGTAAGACCAATAGACAGGGCAGAAGTGAAGAAGATATTCCATCAGAAGTTCGAAAAAAAGTTTTAGATTTATTGATTGCCGAGCAAAAATCTTCTTTTGCAGGTTACACCGAAATGCTCGAGAGCAATGTTTCGCGAGAGCTTGCAAGGATTAATCTTCCACTTTCACTCTACACTCAATGGTACTGGAAGATAGACCTTCATAATTTATTTCATTTTCTGAAACTCAGAATCGACGATCATGCTCAGTATGAAATCCGTGTTTATGCCAAAGTAATGGGAGAAATGGTTAAAAAAGTTGCACCATTAGCGTGGGAAGCATTTGAAGATTACATTTTGAACTCGATCACATTTTCAAAAACCGAATTGACTGCATTGAAGGAATTTTTACCTACCGAATTAGCAGCTCAAGATTTAGATAATTTTGATCTTTCCAGTTATGAGATAGCCGAACTTTCAGATAAATTGAAAAGAATTCAGAAGCTCTGATAGTTTAAGTTCCAGTCAATAGGCATCTCCCCCACAATCCAACATGCACTTTTTAAGGTTAAGCATAATTTCGTTATGGTTTTATTGATTTTTTTTGCCCTTGTGGGTGTTATATATCCTAACGTGTTTGAAATTAATTTACTTTATAAATTATTAACCGAAAGGATTATTCATGGAATTTTTGAAGAGAAATAAAATCTTTCTTTCGAAGTTTTCGATTTTGTTTGTTGTCGTTACTTCGCTTTTCTTCTATGCATTCAGTTCTGGCATCACAGGACAAACAAAAAAAAGCGGCACGGATGGATGCAACTGCCACGGCAGTTCCCCTTCCACCTCCGTAAATGTTTCAATTGTGGGACCCTCCTCACTTATTATTGGACAAAAAGCAGCTTATTCAGTTACAGTTTCCGGCGGTCCATTAGTTCGTGCAGGTACAAACATTGCTGCAAGTGCTGGAACATTGGGACTAATTACAGGTTCAGGTTTACAAACAATGTTTGGTGAATTAACACACACTTCGCCAAAAGCTCCAGTCTCGGGAACAGTTACTTTTCAGTTCGATTACACCGCACCAGCGACACCCGGTAACGTCACTCTTTATGCAAATGGAAACTCGGTAAACTTTAACGGAGGGAGTAATGGCGATCAATGGAATTTTGCCGCGGACAAAATCGTCGTTGTGAACACAACTTCAGTCGATGATAATGCCATAGTCAACAAATTTAAGCTGGAGCAGAATTATCCGAATCCGTTTAATCCGTCAACCAGAATTCAGTACTCAGTAGTCAGTAATCAGTAATCAGCTTGTAATGTTAAAAGTCTACGATTTACTCGGAAATGAAATTGCTGAAATAGTCAATGAGTTCAAAAACAAGGGCGAACACGAGATAAATTTTAATGCTGCAAAATACGATTTACATTCGGGAGTTTATTACTACAGACTCGATACAGAAGGGTTTAGTTCGGTTAAAAAATTAATTTATCTAAAGTAATACTTAATTAAATGTAGGGCGAAGATTATCATCGTAAAACGGAGTGTTACTCTTCGCCCTACGAGCGAAATTATTATTTCATCAAAATCAATTTATCTGTTTTAATGTAAATATTATTACCGTTTATCGGCTTGGCCGTGAAACGGTAGATGTACATTCCGCTTGATAATTTTTCTCCGTTGATATTTGATGTATTCCAAATAACCGAATGATAACCAGCCTGTTTCTGTTCTTTTACCAATTTATCAACCAACTTACCGGTTATGTCATATATTTCAAGTTCAACATTTGAATCGTCAACAAGTTTATACAAAAGTGTTGTAGCTGGATTAAATGGATTTGGAAACGACGTTATTCCATATTCCGACGGTATGCTTAACGATTGTTTGCCCAATGGTTCGTTGTCAAGTCCAGTTGTGCCAATAAAATTGCTCCAGTTTGTTGTATTTTCAACACTATAGACTGCTTTTATCTTATAAAAAAGATCGTACGAATTTGACCCCCAACCATAGATGTAATCACCATCTGTATATGAATTTGATCCAGAAGGTAATGTTGCGATTTGATGCCAACCGTGTGTCCAGCCTGTTGCTTTATGATAAATATCACGCCAAACCTGGTAGGTTACATTGCTGTTGGGATTAGATGTCCATGTAAATCTTATTGGCTGATTTTGAGTAAGATTAAATGCAATTGTTGGAGGTTGAGGGGCGCCGCTGAAATAGGCTGTACAAGTTTTATGATCATATGGAATTAAGTCCCAAATTTTATTTAATCCTCCTTGATCTGACCATTGATTAAACGTGTAGTTAATCCCATTATATAGTTGATCAATTGCCTCTAAGCTTAAGGAATTATCTTGTATTACATGAATTGGAGATTGGGGAAGATTATGTTGAACATTATTAACTTTAATTACGCCAAAGTTACCTACGCCTGCAAATAAATTTTGAACAGTAACATCAAACCTTTTCTTAAAATCGGCAGTAAAAGTCATGACATTTTCTACAGGCGATAGTATTTTTTCTCGTTCGTAAGTTCTATTCCCATCTTTATCTCTCCAGAAATTAAACAATCGAAAATAGTTGATACCGTTTTCCGTAAAGTTTTGATCAATTGCTTTTATTCTATGTGGAAAAGTATTTTTGAGCCAAGGGAAATTACTCCCCGATGGAACGCGGTTACTATTAACCTCAACTTCACCACCGTTGAAACTATTATAGACAGTAACATCAATATTTGGATTATAGAAATTTCTTACAATCTCTATATCGCAAAAATGAAGATTGCGACGGACTATTGGATTTCCGCGATCACCTGATTTCATAACACTGTTCGGATTAGTGTCATAATGATCACCTCCTAAAAGTATATGTCCAAATTCATGAAGAATGATTGTCTCTAGATCGGCTGTATAGTTATTTACTTGACCCATGCTTGTCCAATACATTGGAGGGATTCCCGGGCCACACTGATTGGCAGGATTTATTTCCGTAAATCCTAGATAAATAGAATTAGTATCAGGTGCGAATCCCCAATAATCTGCACATAGATTAAAGTAGAAAATAATATTGGCATCGGCCAAATTTTGACTTGACAGCTCAACAAATGTTATTTGGTTGTCAATAGCACTTCTCCACTTACTTATTGTTGAGCGAATAGCACTTCTTACTTTTTCTACATTTCCGGAACTTTGAACTCCATCAATAACAACATTGCTGATACTATTATCGTCGATACTCCAAGTTTTGTATGTACCCTTTAATCTTTGTGTCCATGTTGATGGATAAGTGGGGCAACTATTCTGACTTTGTACAGTCTCATTTACGAGAAAAAATATAAGTAGTAGAATAATAAGATTTTTCATAAAAATTATTCCTTTCTTTAGTTATTATTTACCGCGAAGTATATATGTTTTGCGCCCACCAACGCTAACCCACAAATAAACACTTCTTTACCATTTGTCCAAACACTTGACCACCATATAACCTGATCTTTTATAAAAGAGGGAAACTGGTACCAGTCGGTACCGTTATAGTGGTAAATTAAATTTACGCCTACTGCGAATATGTTTTTACTATGATTGCCTTTTATCCTCCTTATTCTATCTGGTGTATTTAGTTCTAATTTCCACTTATTGTTTTCAAATTTGTAAACACCATCTCCAACAGAGTATAATGTTTTATAATCCGGCGTCCATATTTCTGCCTGCCCAAATTTTGGCTCATACCATGTCGAAGAATCTAATCTAGCAAATGAAGTTCCATCGAAAGAATCAAAATATGCTCTTTCAGATTGTTTCTGAACGTAAGACATCACATAAGTTTTCTCAGGTGAATAAGTAACAATCGACTTAACACTTAAGGTTGTGTCGAAATTTATTCTTCTCCAGGTTGTTCCATCATATCGATAAAAGCTTCCATATATTCCCCCTGCAAAAATATTATTTGGGGAGCTGCCATTAATTGTAAGTAATAAGTTCTGCGTTTCTATACTCTTTTTAATCCAGTTACTCCCATCAAAATTAATTATTAAACTCTTTCGAGTAGTTGTATATGGGGGTACTATCATAGAGTATGTTTCCGCTCCAACTACCCAAATATTATTTGAACTAAATCCTAGTATTGAGGTAACATCGGGGGCATCAAACTGATCAGCTAATCTAATCTCATTCCAATTTTTGCCATCATATCTGAACATTATCCCATATGCTTGATCATTATAACCAACTACGTAGACATTATAAGAAGAGCTTCCCCAAATATCTTCCATACTAGTCTGGAAGCTGCCTGGATATTCAAGCGTATCAATCGTCCACACGTAATCTCTTCTTCCGGGTTGTATATCTTCGGGGGCGACTAAGTTACTGCATGTAAGGTTAAGTGTTAAAATGGCTAAGGCGAAGGTTGAGGCTAAGGTTATTCGGATGAACTTTTTACTCGACATACTTATTTACCTTTCGGCATTTTATTTCAAATATGTATTTACCCAACGCAATATACACCAAAAAAAAAAGTCAAGTAGTTTTTAGATTGGATTGACAGATCAGTTCTGAATGGAGTTGTTACAATTGCTTGAAAATGTAGGGCGAAGATTCTTTTCGCCCTACAAATTAAACAGCTAAATTTCTATTGATGTTCTTACGCCTCACTCAAATTCGGCTTTCTCAATTCTCCCTCTGATTGTGCGATCACAACACTAACCGCTGCATCACCAGTTATGTTTGTGATCGTTCGACACATATCGAGAATTCTATCTACGCCTAATATCAATGCAATTCCCTCTTCGGGAACGTGAACTGCTTTCAGGACAATTATCAACATTATAATTCCAACACCGGGCACAGGTGCAGTTCCAATTGAAGCAAGCACAGCTGTCAAAACGATCATCAATTGTTCAATTATTCCTAAATCCATTCCGTAAACTTGTGCAATAAAGACCGCAGCAACACCTTGATAGAGTGCAGTTCCGTCCATATTTATTGTTGCACCAAGGGGTAAAGTGAAACTTGTAATTCCTTTTGATACTCCTAAATTCTCTTCACAGCATTCCATATTTACAGGTAATGTTGCGGCGCTTGAGCTTGTACTGAATGCAATTGTTTGTGCACGTCTCATCCCTTTGAAAAAAGTTCTAACTTTCATTTTACTGAAAAGTTTAAGCATACCACCATAAACAAAAACTGTATGAATGAACAAACCGAGTATAACAGTAAGCGAATACCAGATCAATGTTTGTAGAATTTCAAATCCGAATTCTCCAACTGTTGCGGCAATGAGCGCAAAGACTCCGTAAGGAGCAATTTTCATAATCAAGTCGACTAACTTTATCATTGTATCGCTAAGTCCCTCAAAGAAATTTACAACAGGCTGCTGTTTATCTTTACGGACGAATGTAAGTGCAACACCGGCTAGTACAGCAAAGAAAACAATTTGAAGCATCTCTGCATCAGCCATCGCTTTAATAGGATTACGCGGAACAAGATTAACGATTTGTGTCATTACGTCAACATCTACTTCTGTTTGGATTCTTTTGCTTGCGTCAGTTTGATAGGTTGCCAGCAACTCGTTTTTCGTTTCTTGCGGCATCCGCGTGCCCGGTTGAATTAGATTTGCAAGAACCAATCCGACAGTAATTGCAAATGCGGTAGTTACAATATAGATTGAGATTGTTTTTCCACCAATACGCGCAAGTCTTTTAATATCACCGAGACTTGCCGCCCCGACTATCAGAGATGCAAGCACCAATGGAATTGCGATCATAGTTAAAAGCCGGATGAAAATATCTCCAATCGGTTTTATATAGATCGCAATAGTTTTTACTTTCTCTATAGACTTAACATTTTCGAATATTCTTTCATCAACATTTATTTTGATCTGCTTCCGTTCTTCAGAGGAAAATGATTTGAATTTTTGAATTATCAGCAGTTGATCGTTTGAAGAGAATACAGCAGGCTTATCGGAAATAAACGTGAAAGAATTCCAATTTTGTATCTGTTCCGATTTTTTAACTTCATTTTCAACAAAAGAAATTTCAACGAGGTTTTTGTCGATATGAAAAATTGCCCCGAAGACGGCACCGAGAATCAACGCAAGTACAATTTGATTGTGAAGCTTCATCTTAAAAAATTTCATAACTCACCTAAAAAATTGCTCAAGTTTAGGAAAAGGAAGGATGGGATACAATTGGAAATAAATAGTTCCTTACGGATACCAAAAATTTAATTATGCTAAAAAACTAAAAATATTTTCAAAAAAATTCATTTTTTCTGCCCTTCTTTTATTCTGTCTAATTCATATGGATAGTCCGACATCAACCTCCACGTTTAGTTGATAAGTATTTTAGAAAATTACAATTAGTCTCTGCGGGAGTTTACAGTCTGAGTCACGGAGCAAAACGATGCACAAAAAACTATAAGCATCATCTCGATGGTTTTGGCTCTAATGGCGGCAGGCGAAAGTTCTGGATTAACTGCAAAGGATTTTCACGTTCCACTTTGGGTTGTAATAACGAGCCATACTGTTATTGCCTTAGAAACTTTAATCGGTGGCTGGAAAGTAATAAGAAAATTAGGAGTGAGAATGACAAAATTAAATCCGTCGGTGGATTCAGTGCTGAAACATCTGCGGGCTTAACCATTATTGGGGTAACTGTTTTTGGTATTCCTGTATAGTATTGTCATGTAACTTTTTGTTCCGTCAGCTGACGGATTATGTCAAAATATTTTAGGCTGTTTTTACCCATTTTCCCCCGATTCCACATTTAATAGCTTAGTCATCGGGGCAGGCATTTTCCATTCACCCCGTTGGATAACTTATTTTTATAGCCAGTGATATTTTTAAAAAGTATATCCAACGGGGTAAACATTTTCCATTGCGGCTTGCCGCTCTATGTACTACACATACAATAACTGGATCAATTGCTTGTGTTGGTGCAATGAAAAGTCTTTTTGCTGTTCGTTGGGGTTGCAGGAAATATTTTATGGGCATGGATACTAACGATTCCTCTTTCAGCATCTGTTTCTGCAACAACTTATTGGCCGTTTATCGAGATTTCAAAAATGCTTTAGTTATATTTTTTTTATCACTCAGAAAGTTTGAAATTTAGTCCATAATTCAATAACTTATTTTTAAACTTTTTGCTAAGATATAACAGGAGCACTAACGATATGGAAACTAAACAGCTATTAGAAAGAGCATTACAATTAAAACCATTTGAAAAGGCGCTGATTGTTGATGGGTTACTAAAAAGTCTAGATGAACCAAATAAAGAGATTGATGACATCTGGACCTCTGAAGCGGAGAAAAGATTAAAAGCCTATAGGGGCGGACACTTGAAAGGTGTGCCTATAGCAGAAATCTTTGGAACGAATGAATGATGGATGTTGTCTTTTCAGAATTGGCAACATTGGAACTCAATGACGCAGTTGCATTTTATGAACTTGAGCATCCAGGATTGGGGGCGAGATTTAAGAAAGAAATTTTTTCAACATTGAAGAGAATTATTCAATATCCGACTGTTTGGGCTATGGAGCGTAACGAAATCAGAAGATGTCTTGTTTGTAAATTCCCTTATAAAATTCTGTATAGTGTAGAGAAAGATTGTATTTTAATTCTTGCTATTGCTCATCAACACCGTAAACCTGATTATTGGATTGGTAGATTAAAATCTTAGTTGATACTAAAATCACCTCATAGAAATTTATAATCGATAAAATTAGTCCTACCGCTAAAAGGAAAATTGAGTAATCGTTAAGTTAAAATTTAATCTTTGAAATTTAACTTTACACTTTCAATGTTCCCCCTTCGGTTATCGCACTAGTCAGCAATTCATAAAAATGCGATGTCTATTAATATTTATTCAGATTAATAATAAAGTTTTTAATCTTAATCGTCAGAGACTGAAAGAAAATCTGATAGTTTAAAGTAATACTAAAACTTTGGATATTAATCTATGACATACAAACTAATACCAAGAATCTACGTCGATACTTCTGTTTTTGGAGGTTGTTTCGATCCTGAGTTTAAGATTTACTCAGAAAAGCTTTTTAAGGATGTCCATCTTGGCAAAAAACGAATTGTACTTTCAGACCTCTTAAGATTTGAACTTGAAGAAGCACCAAGCTATGTCAAAACTTTGCTCAACGAGTTGCCTATAGAATTTATTGAGAATGTTGCTATGTCTGAAGAGTCTGTATTTCTCGCAGAAGCTTATTTGAGAGATTTGGCACTTAGCAGTAAAAGTTTAATGGACGCAAGACACATTGCGATCGCGACTATTGAAAAAGTTGATGTCCTTGTCAGTTGGAATTTTAAACACATCGTTAACTTGCGGAGAATAAATTTAAGGGCATCTCTAATACCTAAAAAATGAGGACTATCCGAAGGATTCCTTTGGAAAAGTCCATAATGAACGGATTTTTTTTTAACCCCACGCTTAAGCGTGGGGTTATTTAAAGCCTTATCCAACAAGGGCTTTTCCAAAGGAATCCTTCGGATAGCCCAATTGATTCGCCGCCGTTGATTAAAACGCAAATGGTTTAAAAAATAAATTTATAGTTTTTAGAGGTGCCCTTAATAAATTCGGTAAATCTTAAATTTGGATATTCAATATTAGAAATTAGAAGTCCTATGGAGGTGCTCGATGAAAACTAAAAAAATTGATGCTGTTGAATTTAAAGTAAAACTTCAAAAAAAAGCTGAGAAAAAGATTGCGAATCTTTCTGTGAAAGAGCAAGTTATTTTTTTTCAGAAAAAGTACGGACATTTATTGAAAAAGAAGGGCAAAAGATCAGTAGCTTAAATGACGAAATTATCAGTACCAGCCTCAGCTGTATGAAATTGAAATTCTAACTTTAAAAATATGCCTCTTAAGGCAATTTGAAAATTGAACTTTACACTTTCAATGTTTCCCCTTCAGTTTTTGCAATTGTAACCGCGCCGCATGAATCACTCCAAACATTCACAGTTGTTCTGCACATATCAAGAATTCTATCGACGGCTAAAATTAAACCGACTCCTTCCAGAGGCAAGCCAACTGCAGTTAATATTATAGTAATCATAACTAAACCTGCCATCGGAATTCCTGCGGCTCCGATCGAAGCGAGCAATGCAGTTACAACCACAATCGCCTGTTGAAGAAATCCCAATTCTACTCCATAGGCTTGTGCGATAAACATAGCTGCAACGCACTCGTATAGTGCTGTGCCATCCATATTAACAGTAGCGCCAAGCGGCAAAACGAAACTTGTAATTTTATTTGAGACCCCATCATTATTTTCGACTGCATCCATTGTTAATGGAAGTGTTGCGGAAGATGAACTCGTTGAAAACGCTGTTAAAAGCGGAGTTGTCATTGCCTTAAAATGTGCAAGAGGATTTACTCTTGCAATGAATTTCAATATCAACGGAAGCGAAATTGTTGCATGAATGAACAATCCCAAAAACACCGCAAGCATATAAAGACCTAACCGCATCACTATGTCGATGAGTGAGTTAATATCCCCTGCCTGTTCTGCAACAACCCCGGCGACAATTCCAAAAATTCCGAAAGGAGTAATTTTAATTACGAGCGAAGTGATTTTCATCATCACTTCAAAAGCGGCATTGAAAAAGTTTGATAAATTTTCTTTGTATGAATTATTTAGTCTCGTAATAAAAAAGCCAAATAGGAGAGCGAAGAAAATTATCTGCAGCATTTCTCCGTTCGCCATCGAATTGAAAATGTTAGTTGGAATGAGCTCGATGAGGATGTCCATAAACGAGCGACTTGCCGCATCTATTCCTTCAACAGATTTTTTGAAACCGAGATCTGCCCCCACACCCGGTTGAATTAAATTTACCAGTATCAATCCTGTCAGAATTGCGAAAGTGCTTGTTGTGATGTAATAGAAGAAAGTTTTAAAACCCAGGCGCCCAAGGTTCTCAGCACTTCCGACTCCAGTCACCCCGGAAACAATTGAAGTAAATATCAATGGAACAATTACCATTTTTAACAGACGCAAAAAAATATCACCCATCCAGGAAACGTAAGAGATATAATCTGTTAGAAATATTCCATAGAGAATAGATAATACAAGAGCAACTAAAATTTGCCAGTGAAGTTCGAACTTTTTCATCTCAAATCATAAGCTGTTCGCAGATTTCATCGCAAAGAAGATAACCTTTTTTGGTTAATTTCAAAAAGTCCTCTTCAACAATTGCAAATCCGTTGTTCATCAATTCGGTTAATAATTTCCCTTCAGTGTTGAGTAGAGAAATATTAAAATCTTTCTCAAACAGAGCGAGGTCAATTCCTTTGCTTCTTAGCCCAAGATAAATTCTTTCGTTATAAAGTTCGGTTGGATTCAAAAACTCTTCACTCTTTACGCCATTTTGTTTTTCGGTCACTGCATTAATGTATCTTGTGATGTTTGAATAATTTTTCCATCTCCTCTCGTCCCAAAGCGAATGAGCCGATGGACCAAATCCTAAATAGTTAACATGATACCAATAATTTAAATTATGAATGCACACGAATCCAGGCTTGGCAAAATTCGAAACTTCGTATTGAAGAAAATTATTTTTAGTCAACAAGTCAATCAAGTACTCATAACTATCGGTGTCGTGCTCGATAGAACTTAAAGAGGTAAATCCATTTTTAACTTCATAAAATAATGAAGTGCCCGGTTCTAATGTTAAGCTGTACGCCGAAATATGTTGAATTGGCAAATCAATTGCAGTTTGTAAATTTTCTTTCCACTCCCTAAAAGATTGACTTGGAATCGAAAATATTAAATCAATATTTATATTACTGTAACCTGATTTAGATGCCAGTTCAACGCATTCAATAGCCTGTCTACTGCTGTGATTGCGAGTGAGAAATTCGAGATCATTGTCGTTAAATGATTGAACTCCAATGCTCAACCGATTAATTCCAATTGATCTTAATTCTTTAAGTTTTATCGCATCAACCGTGCCTGGATTCGTTTCGAGCGTTATCTCAACATTCTCATCAAAAATGAAATTAGATTTAAGCGTTGAAATGATCTTATCTATATATACAGGTTCAACTAAGGAGGGTGTCCCGCCCCCGAAATAAATTGTGTGAAAAGTTGATTTATCTTTATAAAGTCTTGAGAAATACTCAATCTCTTTTATTAATGATGTAAGCAGAGAATCATATTTCGAGTGATTGATCTGAACATAAAAATCACAGTAATTGCATTTGATATCACAGAATGGAATATGAACATAAATTGAAGATTTCTTCACATCATGCTTTTCATTATGTCGGAAGTATCGCCCAGGAATTGCCATGTATCCATTTTTGAGCTTTCGAATTTGAATTCTTTAAACTCGTTCCCATTGTAATAGATAAATAAAATTTCATTTAAGGAAATTTTGAAATCGAATTTTACGGAGAGTGCATCTTCGTTATCGAGTGTTGTCTGGACAATTGTTGCTGCGAATAATTTATTCGAATATCTTTTTCCGACTTCAATCTTCGGAAGAACTCGAACGATCTTTGCAAACATATTCGACAGCCAACCATTGCTATCCGTTTTCAATGCAAAAGAGTTTTCCGTAATCTGTTTCACCCACACCTTTCCGTTAAAGCTTGAAAGGACGTGTACATCTTTATATTCCCTGAGATGATATCGAATAATATCATTGATATAAAAAGTCGCAAAGGGACCTGTTGTATTGAGATAAATTATTTTATCGTTATTTCCATTTTCAAAATATTTTTTACTGTCGAGTACAACATCTTCAACTGATTCAAAACTCTTAGGATAAGTTTGAGCATAATAGAAACTTAAAAACATCGCAAGAATTATTGATGAAAATGCGAGATAATATCCGAACAGACTGCTGAAATATTTTATTCCGGCTGGATGATCACTAAGGAATTTATTTTTGAGAGGAGGTATTTGAAAGATCAAAAAACTTAGAAGGAAACTTCCTGGGACCAATGGAAAATACAATTGTCTTTCAGATGCATCAGTTGATAATTGCGGTAAGAGCGCCAGAACAAAAAGTAAAAAGCAAAAGTGAATTACTTTTTCTTTCCAGAATTTTATCAAGCTGAAAGAAAGAAGTACGTACAAAAGAATTCCGAGTACAACAGTTATTATTATTAATTCCTTGTAAAATAAATTCAATCCGATAGGATAAACCGTCAGCAGCCCGGTGAACATTGTCGGGATTCCGATAACAAGATTTGACAGATATAATGCAGTTCTCTTGAACGGATCGAAATACATAATATTATTAATCCCGAAACCGGCAAGCTTATAAAACGCAAGATAGATTATGAGCAGAAAAAAACTCCCCCGCCAATATTTTCTAATTCCGAAAAATGAAATTGTTCTTTGATAAAATCTTTTGAAAATATTTTTCTGTTCTGTTTTTGGTTCCGATAAAATAAATTCATATAGCATGATCGCGAATGGAGTAATAACTGCCGTCTCCTTGCAGAAAAAAGCAATTATCAAAAACACATTTGATAGTATAAATCTTTTCTTGATAAATGATTCCCGATAATCAACATGAAAAATGAGCGAGAGATTTATAAACAGCACAGCCATGATATCGGTACTCGTTGCAATCCAGCCAACAGTCATCGAATGATCTTCACAAATCAAATAAATGAATGCAGCTGCCAACGAGACAGCATACCTTTTTGACAATCTTAAAAACAAAAGAAATACAGTAAAAGATACAAGTGCATGAAGCAGAATTGAAAGAATATGAAGGGGTAGCGCAGCATCACGTCCAAAAATCGAGAAGACGATTGTAAATACTAAACTCGGGATCGGACGGAAGAATCTGCCATTTACATTTTCATCAGCCCACCATAATGCATCAAATGTTTTTATATCTTTGAAATCGAGCGCCCAAAATCCTGCTAATGGATTAAAAGGAATTTTTTCTTCAAGTATCGAAACAAAAATAAAATCATCCGCATGGAATTTGTTTGTTATATAAGGATAGAAGATGATAAGAGATATAACGGAGAAGAAAATTGCAATTTCAAGATAAGTGAAACGTCTTTTGAAAATATTAAGAAGACTCATAGATATTACTGGATTCATTTTTCCAGAATTTATTAGGAATTATTGTTATTGAATTAGTCGATTAATCTCGATGTAGTTTTTAATTCTTAGAAGGAAAGATTTAGCATTATCGAATTGAATTCGTTGTGTATATAATTTCTTGTCTAATAATATCTCGGCGCTTTCAAGGTCTTTTTGTGCTTTATCAATTCTATATTTGGAAAGTTCAACAACTCTATTTTCCATAGAGTTCTATCCCTTCGCGTATAATATTTGAGTAAAGTGGAAGAGTGTTAAAATAATTATTGAAATGAGAAATATTTTTAACATGTATAGATACAAGGATGTCGTATTTTAATGAAAGCTCGACAGATATTTTCACAATAACGTCTTCCATTGATTTGATTTCTTTATCGCTCAGGCTTGTCAAAACAAAAATATCAATATCCGAATCAGTCGAATACTCTTCTCTTGCGTACGAGCCGTAAACAATAATATTTATCAATCTACTGGAGAATTTTTCGAGCAGCTCTTGCTTAAGTTCATCAAGCAACTTTCGGATTCTTGTTTCTTTTATTTTATTTAAACCATCCATTTAAAAAGAAAAAATGTCTCACTGAATATAGACAATTCTATCAACCAAAAACAATAAATGAGATTCTAATCTTCTCCTACTCATCATTCATTCTAATTCTTAAGCTCCATCAATTCTCTGGCAGTTTTGAGACTTGTATCGGTAACTTCTTCACCGCTTATAAGTTTTGCTATCTCAACTACTTTCTCCTCTGCTTTCAATTTTCGAATCGTACTGAAGGATCTATTTGACTTCACTCTCTTTTCAACAATGTAATGAGAGTCTGAAAAACCTGCTATTTGCGGCAGATGTGTAATTGAAATTATCTGATGAAATTCTGAAAGATTCTTCAACGCTTTTCCGACTTTCTGTGCGATCCTGCCGCTGACACCAACATCTATTTCGTCAAAAACCATCATTGGCAATCGGTCAGACTTTGCAAGAATGGTTTTAAGAGAGAGCATAATACGGGAAACTTCTCCGCCGGAAGCAACTTTTGCAAGAGGTTTCACTTCCTCGCCGGGATTTGTCGAAATATAAAATTCAACTTCATCAAATCCAGTTGCATCAGCTTTATAAAAATCATTTCCAAGTTTAACGAAAGAGTTTTTGTCGTCAATCTGCCTATTGGCTATTTTAACCTCAAATTTCGGATTGGGAATTCCTAATTCTTTGAGAACTGTAAGTATCGACTTGCTAATTTTTTCGGCAGTTTCCCGGCGTTTTTGTGATAGACGAACAGCAGCATCAGAACATTTTTTTCTTTCCTTTTCGGTTTGTGCCTCAAGATTAGCGATTTCAATTTCAAAATTTTCTGCAAGGTTAAGCTCTTTCTCAATTTTCTTTCGATACTCTATTACTGATTCAAGCGAGCCGCCATATTTTTTTTGCAATAAAATGAGAGAGCCCAATCGCTCTCGATACTCTTCCAGTAATTCAGGAGAAAACTCAATTCGTGAATTGTAGCTTTGAATAAATTTAGCAAGCTCATCGACTATAGAAGTAATCGTCACGGTTTCTTTTTTCATATCAGAAAAGATATTATCAATCTTGCTAAGATCCTCCAATAGATTACGAATTTTGATCATTTGATCGTAAACCGCAGAATCTGACTCATACAGCATTTCATAGATGCGCGCTGTAGCGTCGTAAAGTTTTTCGCTGTTTTCAAGTATTCTCAGTCGGGTTTCAATATCTTCGTCCTCATTCGCTTTAGGATTTATTTCGTCGATCTCTTTTGTCTGAAATTCATAAAAATCTTTTTTCTCTCTCAGTAATTTTTCTTTACTCTGAAGTTCATTAATTTCTTTGAAGAGTTTATTCAGATTGCGATAGTGAACTCGATATTCATCAAGAAGTTTTTCTAATCCTCCAAAATTATCAAGAAGTTCGATATGTGTTTCAGATCGCAATAAGGATTGATGCTCGTGTTGTCCATGAAGATCGATTAAATATTTTCCAATCTCTTTTAAATGAGAAAGAGGTGCAGGAGTGTCGTTAATAAAACTTCTGTTGCTTCCTTTGTTGGATACTTCTCTTCGAACTATCAGTTCTGAACTTAGGTCGTAACTGTTATCGCCAAGAAAATTTAATACTGATTGATTCCCCGATACATCAAACATTCCTTCAACAACAGCTTTTGATGAACCGGAACGAATAACCTCGTTCGATGCCCTTTCACCGACCAATAAATTCATAGCGTCAATAATAATTGATTTTCCAACGCCGGTTTCGCCTGTGATAATATTCAACCCGCTGTCGAAATCAATTTCAATTGAATCGATTAAAACGTAGTCTTTTATTTTAAGTGATTTTAACATATTCTTTTTAAAAATCAGTAAATAGTAGTCAGTAGTCAGTGTTCAGTAGATTAATCGCAAAACAATTTCTCTCTGCCGACTTTTGGTTGATGATTTCAATAAAATAAATTGTGTTTTTTCTCAAAATAAACCAACTTCTTTTGCGAGAGCAATTCCACCGTACAAAGCTGCATCGTCTCCGAAAGATGAGTTTAAAATTTTCATCCCTTTGAAGTTCTGTGGAAGAGCTACCTCTTCTGCACTTTTTCTGATCACCGGCAGCATAAAATTTCCGACAGCTTCAATCAATCCGCCTGCAAGAACAACAGCATTTAGATCGAGTAGATTAGACATATTACCGACAACCAAACCAATCGTTTCAGATGCGGATCTCAAAGATTTTTTCACAATTTTGTCATTTGATTGTAATGCTGCTGCGAGGATTCCGCTTTTTATCATATCGTAGTCGTTCGTCAATTTGGTAATAACTGTTTTCTTTCCGGTTTTAATTGCGTTTTTTATTTCTCGTGTGATTGCTGTACGACTTGCAATTGCTTCGAAGCAGCCAAAATTACCACAGCCGCATTTTGCACCCTTTGGATCGATCACAATATGTCCGATCTCTCCTGCAGCAAAGCTTTTTCCGCGATAAATTTTATTGTTAAGGATAAGTCCACCACCGATACCTGTTCCAACAAATATTCCTAACAGGTTTTCATATTTCTTTCCGAGACCGAATTGATGAATTCCCAAAGCACCTAAATTTGCATCGTTCTCGATGAACGTCGGAATATTGAAATGTTTCTTGATTGGATTTACAACATTGATATTTCTCCAGGATAAATTCGGAGCTAAGTACACAATTCCTTTTTGTGAATTAAGAGAGCCGGGGATCCCAACTACAATTGCGGCTAATTGATTTGCCTTAACTTTTGAGTCAATAAGTGTGGATTCAATACATTCAATAATTCTATTGATAACAGCATTGGCTCCGTTTTTTGCATCAGTTGGTTTTTTTGATTGGCTTATAATTTTGTTATCGGAATTAATTAACGCAGCTAATATTTTCGTTCCGCCGGCATCTACTGAAACAATATATTGAGGCATTTTCAACTTTGCGATTATCCTTTACAAAATTTCTATGAGAAATAACATCCGTCAACTGACGGATATCATTTCTAACAAATATAACCTAATCAAAATTAAAAGTGAATTTCTAGCTGTAACGCACCGGTTCATACCAGCCAAGTAAAGGAGTCTCCTCTTTCTCGACTTTACAACTTGATTTTAAGAATCTTCAATGAATTAAAAACAACCAGCAACGACGTTCCCATATCAGCAAAAACAGCAGACCACATCGTGGCAATACCAAGAAAAGTCAGAAGAATAAATACTGCTTTAATTGCAAGAGAAACAAAAATATTTTCTTTAATCACCATAACGACTTTTCTGCTCAATTGAATAAGCTTGGGAAGTTTCGAAATATCGTCGCCAACAAGCGTAATATCCGAACTCTCAATTGCCATGTCTGTACCGATCTTTCCCATTGCAATTCCGATCTTTGAGACAGCGAGCGCCGGGGCATCGTTCACACCATCACCTATCATAGTTAGCATTTTAT
This sequence comes from Bacteroidota bacterium, assembly GCA_018828505.1. Taxonomy (GTDB): domain Bacteria; phylum Bacteroidota; class Ignavibacteria; order Ch128b; family Ch128b; genus JAHJVF01. Next base: position 23,698 of record JAHJVF010000327.1, read on the forward strand.
GCTTGGTATTTAATTCAGTAACTACATCCAATTTTTGAGCAGGCGATTGTTCAAAATAAAAGTTAGTGATTCCAATATCTTTCGCAGTCCGCGATATGATACTTTGATTATCTCCGCTGAGAATATAAAGATCATTTACTCCAAGACTTTTAATCTCGTCGATCGTTCTTTTCATATTATCTCTGAGCAAATCCGAAAAACAAATCAAAGCAACCGGCGAATTGTTTTCAACCAGAACAATTACTGTAAGTCCATCCCCTTCAAGTTTTGAAATAGAGCTTGCGATCTCATCTGAAAAAAGTCTGTTAAATATTTTCGGCTGTCCAAGAGTAAAATTTCTTCCACGAAATCGAGCCGATACACCGCTTTCGATGATCTTGAAGTTTTCAATTTGCTCTAAGGAGATTTCTTTTTCTTCTGCATAATTTACGATTGCATCAGCAATTGCGTGCTCGGAATTTATTTCAATGGCATACGCAATAGAGATGATTTCTTTCTCGCTAAGATTGTTTAGCGGAATAATCTTTTCAACTTTCAACAATCCCTCAGTAAGCGTTCCGGTTTTGTCAAAAACAACCGCATCCGTTTTCCCTAAACTTTCAAGATAGGACGGACTTTTAATGATCGCACCAAGTTTTGACGCTCGTGAAATTCCGCTTACTATCGAAACAGGAGTAGAAATCACAAGTGCGCAGGGGCATCCGATAACAAGCAAAACAAGACTTTTATAGAACCAGTAATCAAACTCTCCTCCGAAAAAGAGTGTCGGTACTATTGAGATTAAAACCGCAGAAGTAACTATCAATGGCGTGTAGTAAGAAGAAAATTTATCAACCACTCTTTGAAGCTGTGATTTTGATTTTGTTGATGCTTCCTCCAGCAGTGTAATTATTTTTGCGAACTGCGATTCCTTAAAACTTCCGGTTGTTTGAATCAGAAGCGGACTTTTTAAATTGATAGTGCCGGCATAAACGCTCTCTTCTTTGATTTTCAATTCATGCTTAGATTCTCCTGTAATAGAAGATTGATCGACTGTTGATGTTCCTTCAAGAACAATTCCGTCGATCGGGATGCGTTCGCCCGCCTTTACGAAAATCATATCTCCCGGTACTATATCGTTAATAAGTATTTCTAAGAAATCATTTCCTTTTTTTATCAATGCTTTATCTGGAATGATCTTCATTAAATTTTGAATAGAACTTTTTGCTTTGTCGATGCTCATGCTTTCAATCTGAAGGGAAAGCGCAAACAAAAACATCACCGCAGCGGCTTCAGTCCATTCGCCGATTATACTTGCTCCAACCACAGCAAGCGTCATCAAAACATTTATATCAATTTTCAAATTTTTTATCGAGTAAAATGCTTTGTGTACAACTCTCCATCCTCCGGCAGCTATCGATAGAATAAAAATTGGAAGAACGACAGAAAGTGGAGTTTCAAAAAGTTCAAGCATCATTCCGGTTAAAGCAAGAATTCCCGACGCGATAATAAAACCGATCTGAAATTTTCTTTTGCTGGAAGATTTGTTTTTGTGGTGGAGCAGATTCGGATATATTTCTGAACGGAAGCCAAGAGTTTTTAACCGGTTAATTAGGGTGCCATCATTAGAGGAGTGCGTAACTATTAATTTCTTATTTAAAAGATCGAATTGAAGACTTTCAACATCATTGAATTTTTTAAATTCATCACGAATAATTTTTTCTTCAACCGCACAATCCATTTCACTGACTTTTAACAGGGTTCGTATGCGGCTGCCAGTCTTCTGAATTTGAAACCCGAGTTCGGAGAGTTTGCGAGCAAATTCACTTTGCGAGTTTTCGTTTTCCGCGAAATCAATATCGACCTTTGAATCATCAGCGTTAACAATAACATTTGTTACGCCGCTGATCTTCAACAATGCAATTTTAATCTCATCCGCACAAGATGCACAATCCATCCCTCCAATTTGAAATGTAACGTGCGAAAGTTTCTGATCGTTTTCTCTTTTCATGAATCTTGATCCTTCTTTTTGAAAAGATGATCGAAGTCGTGTTTGCTCTTTTTTACAATATATTTTTTGTGAAGCTCTTGGAGTTTTTTAAACGAGAGTTTATCCAGGTCCTCATCGTCTTTAGTTCTTTTGGTGAACATTTCAAATTGATATGCTTCATCGCGGGACATTTTATTTTTATAATTCTTCAGTTCATTAATGATTTTTTTTTGTTCTATTATCTGCATAACTTATTTTTGCGTTTGTTTTTATTAACTTTTGCACTAAAAATTACTAAACTAAGAGCACAAAGTAACTATAATTATGCGGAAAATTTTATCATTAGATCAGAGAATTCTTAAGCATGACATCAAAAATATTTTTAATGCGATCGTTGATTTCAGCACCTATCACGAATGGTGGGATAAAAGCATAAAAATAAATGTCCTTAATAGAACGGAAAATTTCATAAACTCTAAAATAGAGATTACTGTCTTTGGCAAGAAATTTTTCTGTGAGATAGTTAAAACCGTTCCACATCAGGAAATCGTAATCAATTATTCCGGAATTTATTGCGGGACGGGGACCTGGTTTTTCATTGAGGGGGCAAACGGCGTTAAGGTGATGTATGAAGTAGATTTAGAAGTGAAGAATTTTTTTGTAGTCATATTCTCTTTCATCATTAATTTAAGTGCTTTACATTCCAAACAAATGGCAAAACTTTTTAACGGATTAGAAAACTATTTTAATGTTAACACCAGCAACAATAGTCTCAATAGTGCTCGCGACGTACAACCGCCGACATTTACTCTCACGAGCAATTGATTCAGTTCTCAATCAATCTACGATGAATTGGGAGCTTCTTATTGTCGATGACGGAAGCGAAGACAATACAGAAGAATTTCTCAAAAATGTTTTTATGCTCAACCAAAAAATCAGGTACTTCAAACGTCCGCATAAAGGACTTGCGGCTTCAAGAAACTTTGGCATAAAAAATTCTGTCGGAAAATATATTACATTTTTAGATTCCGATGATGAATTCAGAAAAGATCATCTCGAATTGCGGCTGAAATATTTTGAAGACAATTCCAATATAGATCTAATTCACGGTGGAGTTGAACTTGCCGGATCTGAAGAGACTCATTACGTCAAAGATAAATTCGATATGACGAAATTAATCCATCTTAGTGAATGTGTAATCGGAGCAACTCTATTTGGTCGGAGGAAAGTTTTTGAACTTCTGAACGGATTTAATGATGTCTATTCAGAAGATTCTGAATTCATCGAAAGGGCAACCGAGTTATTCAACATCCGCAAAGTCGATTTTTCAACTTACATTTATCATACCGATTCACCCGATGGGATATGTAACACGATTTGAGAAAATTTTTTTTAGATTAAAATTTGACGAGCAATAACATAAAATGAAATAATTTTTCAACTAATGATGAGTTTGATTTATGAGCCTATTCTAAAAAGGTCGTTTTACGGATTTTCGGATTTGATTCCTGCCCGCCAAATCTTATCTCATGAGGCAGGCGGGTTGGACGATCCGCCGAAGGCGGATTCTTTCCCGCCACTAAATAGCGTTGTCGTGGCAGGCATCAATTATACCTTTTTA
>JAHJVF010000328.1 GCA_018828505.1 Bacteroidota bacterium
TATTCTTTTTCCAAAATGCATTCGCCCAGGATATTGCCAGACCGTTCATTTCTGGCAAAGGGGAACAAAGAATTATCGACTTGATACAGCTTGAGCGAGACCATTTCTGCCTCTTATATTCGGAAAAGAACTTCTCAGGACCTGTTCTAAAATTTCAGCTGTTCAATCAAATCACTTCATCTGTGAATCCTGGTGTGAGTGGACAGGTCACTCCAAATATTTTTTCAAAACAGGAATTACCTTCAATTACAATAATCAATTCTCAATTAATTTTTATCTGCTGGATTGATTATCGAAATGATTCTGAAGGAGACATTTATGGACAGCTTATCGATAAAAATGGAATTATCTGGTCTAACGATGGATTACCAATCACTACTGCAAAAGGGAATCAATCTGAAGTAAAAGTATCATCCGACAAGCTTGGAAGTATTTTTGTCACCTGGAGAGATTTTAGAAACGACATTGAGGGAAATATTTTTGCCCAAAAGTTAAACCTTTATGGCGAAGCTCTCTGGAAAAAAGATGGACTTCCAATAATTCAGCTTATTGGTGAACAGTCTGTACCAAAAATAATTCCCGACGAAACTTCCGGTGCGTTTGTATGTTGGTTAGATAAATCAAACCGAATTGCTCAGGTCTATATTCAACGTATCAATGGAGAAGGGAATAAAACCTTCGGTGAATATGGTAAGTTTATATCCGATCCTTCTTTTAAAATTGAAGATTACAGGACTTTCTTCGATTCGAAAACCGGACTAACAATTCTTTATACAGGTTTATCAAATTCAAAAAAGATATTTGTGCAAAGAATAAAATTAAATGGAATGAGGGAGTTCAGCGGTTTCGGCAATGAAATTCCTTCATCTTATGATAATCAAGAATTATCGGATATTCTTCAATTCAACGATAAATTTCTTTTAGTATTTACTTCCGAGCAAAATGGACTCAGAGCTGTAAAGACACAATTTCTTTCGACAAAAGGATTTTTTAACACAAGCCGAGGTCATACTTTACATGATTATTGTACACTTCGCTCAAAACCAAAGGGAGTTCAACTACAAAACAATTTTTTAATTTACTGGCTTTGTTCTCATACTTCAGAAAAAAACATTGAACTTTTCGGTCAGATAATTTCCGAATCAGGTCAATTACAATTAAAAGAAAACGGTGCAAAGTTTTCTGAACTATCATTCGAGCCGAGCGATCAGGTTTATCTATTTCTTAATTCCGCAAATAAAATCACAGCTTGCTATGATAAGCTGCTCCATTCCGATAGAGATATATTTTTCTTTGATGTCACACGTCCCTTTGAAGAGAATTTCACGGTTGAAGATTTTAAAGTTAACTTTTATGACGGGCTGGCAAAGATGAGCTGGATTTCTCTAAACGAAAAGAATGGTATCAATTTTGTTCTCGAAAGAAAATCCGATTTTGAAAGCTGGAAAGAAATTTATCGTCTGGATATACGTAATAAATCTGAAAAGAAGTATCATTCCTTCGATGACCACTTGATACATCAGGGAAAGTATCATTATAGACTCAGATACACTGATCCTGAAAATAATGTAAGGTATTCGCAAGTGGAAGACCTTAACGTAAACGTTGAAGATGAAGGATTCTTTTTATTTCAAAACACTCCAAACCCATTTAACAGTTCGACAAAAATCATTTATAAGATTTCTCAAGAAGCAAAAGTGAAAATTACAATTTACAATAGCCGTGCTGAGGAAATGTATATTCTTATCAACTCAGAACAGGGACCCGGTACACACGAAATTCTTTTCAGTCCGTCACAAGATCTTTCAAGCGGGGTTTATTTTTATAAGATTCAAGCCGGTAAATTTTTTGACATAAAAAAAATGATCTATACTAAATGAACGGATATATTTTCAAAATATTCTGCGATTTCGATGGAACCATTGCTGTGAATGACATTGGAAATCATTTTTATCGAAAATTTGGCGATTCAATAATTTGCGACGACGCTGTTGAAAAATGGGAACAGGGATTGATCTCATCAATTGAATGTCTATCCTCTGAATGCTCTACCATACAAAACTTAACGGTTGAAAAGGCACATAAATTTATTGATGAGCAAAAGATCGATTTGACTTTTCTTCCGTTCGTCCACTTTTGTAATGAGAAGAATATTGAAATCGCCGTATTAAGCGACGGTTTGGACATTTATATAGAAAGATTATTTAATAATCACGGAATTGAAATAAAATACTTTTCCAATTCGCTCGATATTAAACCCGATGGAACTGCTGAAATGATCTATCCTTACAGCGATTCTGAATGTAAAAAATGCGCAAACTGCAAACGGAATCATGTTATAAACTTCAGCGGTGATGATGAGATTTCGATTTACATCGGTGATGGATTATCCGATGCATGCCCGATTGAATATTGTGATTATATTTTTGCAAAGGATCAGCTTTTACTTTACTGTGAGAAAAACAGGATTTCATATTCTCCTTTCAGAAATTTTAATAATGTAAAAGAAGCAGTTGAAAAACTTTTAACAAAAAAAAGAGTAAAGAAACGACACCAAGCCGAATTAAAACGACGTGAATTATATATGGTGGAACCGTAATGAACATCGGAAAATTTTTATTCAAGTACAGAAGCTACACGCCAATTCCATTTTTAATAATTATGCTTCTTGATTGTAAGCCGAATATTTTCAGCTTAATAGGTGGATTTGGTTTTGTATTGCTTGGTGAATTCATTAGGGTCTGGTCAAATGCGTGGACCGGTTCTGAAACTCGAACAACTGGTGGAGTTGGCGGAACTTATTTAGTAATCAGCGGACCATATTCTCATGTACGAAATCCCTTATATCTCGGGAACATTTTAATTTATTTCGGATTGAGTGTTATGTCGAACGCTCTCTTCCCTTACTTGCAGCTTTTTGGTGTGTTACTATTTTTTGCACAATACTATTTCATTATTGAAGAAGAAGAAAATTTTCTTGCAAAAAAATTCGGTAACGTGTATCAGCTCTATTTGAAGAATGTGAATCGGTTTTTACCAAAAATAAAAAAATACTTCAGCAGCGATACAGAACAGCCGCCATACAGCTTCAATAAGGGATTCAAGTCTGAAATTCGCTCGATTCAAGCTTGGGGGATTGTTGTTATTGCTATAGTGCTTATTTGGTTCATTAGAAGGTATTAATGAAAGAGATTTTGATAATTGCCGGTGAAGTATCCGGAGATATACATGGAAGCAGACTCGTTCGGGAAATGTTGAATCTTGAGAGTGATTTGAAATTTTACGGGATCGGTGGTGATAAGATGATGAATGCCGGAGTTGAGCTCCTCTATCACGTTAAGGATGTTTCTTTCCTTGGCTTCACTGAAGTTGTAAAATATATACCGTTTATGAAACGGATAAAAAAAAAATTGAAAGCTGAAGTTGAAAAACGTAAAACAGAGAAGATCATTTTGATAGACTATCCAGGATTTAACCTAAGTCTTGCCAAGAACATTTTCTCAGCTAATCGAAAAATTTACTACTATATTTCCCCGCAAATTTGGGCTTGGGGGGCAAATAGGGTTAAAACGATCAAAGATGTCATTCATAAAATGCTGGTCGTTTTTAAGTTTGAAGAAGACTTTTACAATGAAAATAATATTAAAGTCGAATTCGTTGGACATCCTTTACTTGAATCAATCGCTGATTACAAGTTTGAAAATAAAGATACGTTCTTTCGTCAGTTTAATCTTGACGTAACAAAAAAGCTCGTTACAATTTTTCCAGGAAGCAGAAAGCAGGAAATCGAAAAGATCCTTCCTGTTTCAATTAAAGCTGCAAAAAAAGTTAGTAATGACTCTAATATCGAAATTGCTGTAGCTGCTGTTTCAAATTTTCCTGAACAGTTTTACAAACAGTATGAAGGTGATGCGAAGATAATTTACGATAGGAATTATGAATTATTAAAATATTCTGACGCCGGGATTATTAAATCCGGAACTTCCACGCTCGAGGCAGCATTGTTTCAGCTTCCGTTTGTTGTTGTATATAAAACATCTTTACTAAGTTATTTGCTCGGAAAAAGTCTGATTAAAATTGATTCAATCGCTCTTTCAAATATAATCAGTGGACAGAAGGTCGTTCAGGAGTTAATCCAAGCTGATGCTTCGGCTGAAAAAATTTCTATGGAAATCAATCGACTTCTTAACGATCGGAATTACACTATGAACATTAAAAATTCTTTTAAAGAGCTAAAGAAGAAACTCGGAGAGGTTGGTGCCTCAAAACGAGCTGCTGAATTAATACTTGAGGTTAATTAGACATTGAATAAAAATTTTAAACAAAATATTGGGTTGATAATTCTTCCGACATTGTTGGATGTTTTGAGCAGAACGCTCAGAGTGAAAATTGTGAACGGTGCCCAGGAGAGTGAAAATATTTTGTTTATGTTTTGGCATGGAACGATGTTAATACCCTGGTTCATTAACAGAAATAGGAATTTTGTAGCTGTAGTCAGTCAAAGTAAGGATGGACAAATTCTCACAAGATTGTTGAAGCGATTTAATTACAAGCTAATTCGCGGTTCCAGTTCGAAGAACTCAAAAGATGTTATGAATGAAATGCAAAATGTCTTGGCGAACGGTGATTCTTTAGCTGTAACACCCGATGGACCGCGAGGACCAATTCATAAAATGAAGATTGGCGGACTGATTGCTTCTGCCCGGACTAAGAAACCGATTGTATTGTGTGGAACTGCTTATTCAAAAAAATTCGTGTTGAATAGTTGGGATAGATTTGAAATACCAAAACCTTTTTCAAAGGCGATTTTAGTTTTTTCAGATAAAAAATATGTTAAACAAGGATTACCGAATTCTGATTACGATAGAATAAATTCTGAATTAGAAAACGAACTAAATGTTCTTCAACAAAAAGCGCAAAGTTATCTGTGAAATATTTGAGACTACTTCTACTCCCTTTCAGCTTTTTGTTTTGGGTGTTCAGTTCGATTAAAAACTTTTTGTATGATTTTGAAATAATTAAAAGTTTTAAGGTTGATAAAAAAATTATTTGTATTGGAAATATCACAAGCGGCGGAACAGGTAAAACGCCCATTACTATTGCAATCGCCAAAGCTTTGTTAACCCGGCAAAAGAAAATTTCGGTTCTATTACGTGGATACAAAAGAACAACAAAAGGATATTATGAAGTGAATGAAATCGATCCAGATAAATTCGGCGATGAACCTGTTATGATCTTCTCAAATTTGCCGGATGTTAAAGTTATTGTTTCAGAAGATCGAGTTTTTGCGGCAAGGAAGATCAGCGAATCTTATGATGTAGATTATATATTAATGGACGATGGATTACAAAATAGAAAAATCGAGAAGGACTTTACCATTGTAGTAATGGATGAAGAAAACGCTTCTTTTATGGATAAAATATATTTGCCGGCTGGGAATCTGCGGGAATCGAAAAACAGATTGCGTACTTACAGCACGATAATTAAAAATTATAAATTTAAGTCTGATCAAAGTAAATCAATTTCTGATTCAAAAACTTTTAACTGTAAATATATTCTGGATGGTTTTTACAATATCAATAACGAAAAAATTGCATTGGAAAAGTTAACCGGCAAAAATGTTCTGGCGTTTTGCGGTATAGCACATCCAAGATCGTTTTTTGAAATGCTAAACCAACTGAAATTGCAATCAAATCACAACATCTCATATTCGGATCACCACTACTTTACTGCCGATGAGATTGATGGTATTATCGGTTTAATGGAGCAAAAGAAAAGTGAACTTGCAATCACAACAGAAAAAGATTTTGTAAGAATAAAGAAGTATAACAATAAGTTCAGCGATAATGGGTTGGGTCTTCTTTATACAAAAGTTTCCGCTGAAATAGAAAATTTAGATTCACTGATTAATGCAATTATAAAGTTAAACTGATGATTAAGATTGGATTATCATACTACGGAAGTAAAATTCAAAACTATATTAATTGGCTAAAAAGTTTTGACCAATCAATTGAAATAGTAAAACTTTCGTATGGGATTAATTCCCCGCAAATTCTTTTAGAATGTACTTCGCTGTTACTTCCTGGTGGTGGTGATATTGATCCAACATTATACGGGGAGGATAATTCTGAAGGATTGTCAAAGAAGATTGATAATGAACGAGATAAATTTGAATCTGTTCTGTTTGATCTCGCTGTTTCAAATCAAAAGCCTGTGCTTGCAATTTGTCGTGGACTTCAACTAGCAAATGTGCATTTGGGCGGAACATTATTTCAGGATATTCCTGATCACAAATCAGAAGAGAGTGATTCAAATTTAGAAATAGTTCATAGTATTAAAGTTGAAGAAAAAAGTTTGTTGTTCGATATAACAAAAAATAAAACTGGAAACGTAAATAGTTCTCATCATCAAGCTGTAAACAGTGTTGCTCCTGAGTTAAAAGTAACATCAATGTCAAATGATGGGATTATCGAATCACTTGAGTGGAGAGATAATTCAGGCAGATCACCTATGTTACTTATACAGTGGCATTCGGAACGTATGATCGATAGAGAACAAAATTATTTTTCTAAAAATATTTTAGAGTGGTTTATTAATATTCAAAAATAATAGATGGAGTAAGAAACGATATGGCAAAAAAAGTTAGAAAAAAATACGTTCACCCCGTTAGAAACAAAAAGGTTACTACTAGAAAAGGAATTTCTAACGGGGTCTACTTTTTTGGCGGGAAAAAAGCCGAAGGTAAAGCCGAGATGAAAGCTCTTCTCGGCGGAAAAGGTGCAAACTTAGCTGAAATGGTAAACATTGGTCTACCTGTACCTGCAGGATTCACTATCACAACAGAAGTTTGCACATATTATTATCAGCATAAACAAACTTACCCTAGAGGTCTTGAGGGAGAAGTTAAAAATGCTATTAAGAAAGTTGAAATCACAATGGGCGCGAAGTTTGGTGATAAAGTAAATCCGCTATTACTTTCCGTTCGTTCGGGTGCACGTGCCTCGATGCCTGGAATGATGGATACTGTACTGAATCTTGGCTTGAATGATATTTCAGTGCAAGCATTGATCAATAAAACAGATAATGAACGATTCGTTTTCGATTCATACCGTAGATTCGTTCAGATGTATGGCGATGTAGTTTTAGGATTGAGACCACAGGATAAAAATGAGATCGATCCGTTCGAGGCAATCATTGAACGAAAGAAACATCAGAACAATATATCTGAAGATACAGAACTAACTACTGACCATTTGAAAGAATTAGTTTACGAATTTAAAGCTGAAATAAAACACAGAACCGGACATGATTTTCCAGATGATCCTTGGCAGCAACTATGGGGCGCGGTTGGTGCAGTATTCAGTTCATGGATGAACGACCGGGCAAAAGCTTACCGCAAGATGAACAATATTCCTGAAAACTGGGGAACTGCGGTCAATGTCCAAGCGATGGTTTTCGGAAACATGGGCGATGATTCCCTCACAGGCGTAGCTTTCACCAGAGATGCAGCAACAGGTGCAAATGAATTTTATGGTGAATACCTGTTCAACGCACAGGGAGAAGACGTTGTAGCTGGAACCAGAACTCCTCTTGAAATATCGACGCTCAAATCTTCTCGTCCTGAGATTTATAATCAATTAGACAAGTTTCGAAAGGTTCTCGAGAAACATTACAAAGAGATGATGGATATCGAATTTACTGTTCAGCAGGGAAAACTTTGGATGCTTCAATGCCGCGTAGGAAAGAGAACCGGTTTTGCTGCCGTCACAATGGCTGTTGATATGGTAAGCGAAAAACTCATTACAAAAGAAGAAGCAATTCGAAGAATCGATCCGGACCAATTAAATCAATTATTACGTCCTATTTTTGATCTTGCAGAGAAGAAAAATGCTATCGACTCCGGTAGATTGATTACAAAAGGATTGAACGCCGGACCTGGGGCTGCAACCGGAAGAGTTGTATTCAACGCACCTGATGCTGAGGAATGGGCAAAACGTGGAGATAAAATTATTCTTGTACGAATTGAAACCTCACCTGAAGACATTCGCGGTATGAATGCCTCCGAAGGTATTTTAACTGCACGCGGCGGGATGACCTCACACGCAGCGCTCGTTGCACGTCAAATGGGCAAAGTTTGTGTTGCCGGATGCAGCTCACTTGAGATTAATTATCAAGCTCAAGAAATGAGAGCAAAAGGCAAAGACATTGTCGTAAAACAAGGTGATTACATTTCTCTCGATGGCTCGACAGGTGAAGTTATATTAGGTGAAATTCATACGAAGCCCTCCGAAATTATTCAGGTCCTAATTAATAAAACTTTAGCCCCAGAGAACGCTCCGGTTTATCAAAAATATCACAGCTTGATGACTTGGGCGGATAAATTAAGAAAATTAAAAGTCCGTACAAATGCCGATACACCTGAACAATGTGAAAATGCAATCTCATTCGGTGCAGAAGGAATTGGGCTTTGTAGAACAGAACATATGTTTTTTGAAGGAGATCGAATTCAAGCCGTTCGAGAAATGATTCTCTCAAATACATTGGAAGAAAGAAAAAATGCATTGGCGAAGTTACTCCCTGTTCAAAGAGAAGACTTCGAAGGCATTTTTGAAGTAATGGAAGGAAAACCGGTTACCATCAGGACTCTCGATCCACCATTACACGAATTTTTACCGCATGAAGATAAAGAAATTCAAGAAGTTGCAGATAGAATGGGCATGTCATTCGATGCTGTAAAATCTAAAATCGAAAGTCTGAAAGAATTCAATCCAATGCTTGGTTTCAGAGGATGCAGGCTTGGAATGAGCTATCCTGAAATTACCGAAATGCAAGCCCGTGCAATTTTTGAAGCCGCTTGTACAGTTAAGCAAAGAGGGAAAAAAGTATTTCCAGAAGTCATGATTCCTCTTGTTGCTCATTTGAATGAATTGAAACTACAAGAAAAAATCGTGCGAGCCGTTGCAGAGCAAGTGATGGAAGAAAAAGGAGTTAAACTCGAATATACGGTCGGAACTATGATCGAACTTCCGCGAGCTTGTGTAACTGCTAATGAAATTGCTGAGTCTGCTGAATTCTTTTCTTTCGGAACGAACGACCTCACCCAAACGACGTTTGGTTTATCGAGAGACGATGCCGGAAAATTCCTGCCTGCATATGTTGAGCAGGATATTTTACCGAAAGACCCGTTTGAATCAATCGATCAATCAGGTGTTGGCGATTTAATGAAAATCGCTGTTGATCGTGGTCGTACAACCAATCCGAATTTAAAGATTGGAATTTGTGGAGAGCATGGCGGTGAACCTGAATCAGTTATCTTCTGTCATAAGCTGAATCTAAACTATGTCAGTTGTTCACCCTTTAGAGTTCCTATTGCGCGTTTAGCTGCAGCCAGAGCTGTCGTACGTGAAATGGAAATGTCCAAACCGAATTCAATTAATAAAGCAGCACCAAAAAGAAAAGCTGTAAAGAAAATAACAAAAACAAAAAAAGTTAATAAAAAGAAATAATTAGAAACAAGTTAGGTTAAGATTACATGAAACTATCAGATTTCAAGTATGTACTGCCAAAAAATTTAATTGCAAAACATCCCGCTAATCCTCGGGATAAATGCAATTTGATGGTACTGAACCGCGACAATAAGACGATTGAGAAGAGAAAATTTTCTGATATCCATGAATATTTCAGCAGAGGAGATACCCTTGTGATAAATGACACGAGGGTATTCCCTGCTCGTTTATTCGGAAAAAAAGAAAAGACGCATGCAAAGATTGAAGTTTTTCTTCTTCGCGAATTAAATCCAACAGATAAAATTTGGGACGTTATTGTCGATCCTGCAAGAAAAGTCAGAATTGGAAATAAAATTTATTTCAATGATGAACTTACCTGTGAGATCATCGATAATACAACATCACGAGGTAGAACTGTACGCTTCAATTATGAAGGAGATATTTTTGAAGTGGTTGAAAAAATCGGAACGGTTCCACTTCCTCCTTATATAAAAAGAGATGTTGTCCCTAAGGACAAAAAAAATTACCAAACCATATTCGCAAACTATAATGGCTCAGTCGCTGCACCGACTGCCGGACTTCATTTCACACCATCGCTCGTGAAAAAAATCCAGAAAAAAGGAGTAAAAGTAGTCCCGGTCACTTTGCATATTGGTTTGGGTACATTTCGTCCGGTTGAAGTTGAAGATTTAACAAAGCACAAAATGGATTCCGAATTCTATGATGTCAACAACTCAACATCAGAGACCATAAATAAATCTATAACAAACAAGAATAAAGTTTTTGTTTGTGGAACAAGTACTGTTAGAGCTTTGGAATCAAGTGTTACGGCAGGAGGATTCTCAACTCCAAGCAGAGGATGGACCGATAAATTTATCTTTCCTCTATATGATTTTAAGATCGCTGATAGATTAATTACAAATTTTCATGCACCGGAATCAACACTGCTTATGCTTGTTGCCGCTTTCGGTGACTACGATTTTGTAATGAAAGCTTATAAAAAAGCGATGAAGGAAAATTATCGTTTCTTAAGTTATGGGGATGCAATGCTGGTCATTTGATGAAAGTCA
>JAHJVF010000329.1 GCA_018828505.1 Bacteroidota bacterium
ACATTTTCTTGGTTTTGAAGTTTTTCTTATTGGTGTTTCTCTTTCAAAACCTTAGAAAATGTTAGTCGATTTGTCATTAGCGCTTTTCTAATGACAAATTTGGGTTAAAATTTAGTTATTGTGAGTTTAAGCGGATTCCGGATTGATAATTGATGACCTGACATTTCAATTTTGAACCCCTTTTTTTTATACACAGTTGTATGAACAAAATATGGTATTATTCCAACCAGCCCAATTGTCAAATAGAAGACCCCAAAAGCAAGTAGAAAGAGGATGTGACTTCCAAAAACAATTATTAATCCACCTGATATTTGTAAAACTACAAATACCCACAAGTAGTTATAAATAATTATTATTTGTCTTTCAGTTTCTTCAAACGTGAATAAGAATTTCATTTTTGATAATTTTTCTTGGTTGTCATGAACCAGTACATGACAACCAAGAATTAGCACAGTTAATCCTTCAAAATTTCAGCAGGGTAATCACAATCACAATTCCTGCAGACCGCAACTGCTCCTGCTGCTTAAAAAATCAACCTGCCCAGTTCAGAAATGGAATGAACTTAGCAATGATTACGTAAACGACCCAAATAATAAATATGGTGATCAAAGATTTGTTCTTTTCTACACTAAAGATTTTTCCCAATCCAATTCCGGCAATGTACACTCCCCAAAGTGTAAATGGATTCAGCTTTGACACGAAATATCCTAAATCCGATCCCTTTTCGAAATCAACGAATGTTGCGATGCTCACGCCCTGGACAAGCTTTACCATAACAAATGAAAGAATGACCACAAGGATCACTTCAACAACACCGATCCAGTATGTCATTCCGTACACTGTGAGAGCCCCCTTGTACTGACCGGTTCCTTTTAAAAGTTTTGTCCATATAAGCCAGTAAAATAAACTTACCAGGAACAAAAAGAGAAAAATAAAAACCATAGCTCCAATACTTCTAAAGATTGTGCCAAGCCCGCCTTCCATCATTTTCTCCGCTTGCTCGATTTGTGTGTCGGCTTGTTCCCGGCTCATTCTTCCTTCAGCAACGGCATCTTTAAATTGCTCTTCCATTTTAGCTCGCTGCTCGGCGATAACTTCAACTTTAATTTCAGGATTGGACATGATTAATGAATTCGATAGAATCGCAACAAGAATTAACACAATCGTTGGAATAAGCCAATCAAGAGTTTTGAACTCAAACTTTTTAATGCTTTCAAAAACATTGCTTGGCTCGGTGAAAATGCCGGTAACTTTATCGAGAAATGATAATTCCTGTCCAAAGGATCCTTCGGATTCGGTGGAATTTTGTTCAGGTTGTAATGTGCTTTCCTGCTCCATTGTACTCTCCTATTTTTTTAATGGATAAGAACACTTTTGCAAATATAAAAATATTATGAATAAGTTTTGTTGAAAATTCGTCAATCCTCGAACCAAAAAGTCTCAAATCTCAAATCCCAAATCTCACCTGCCCGCCTCATCTGTATCAAATAGATAGGCGGGAATTCTAAACTTCAAACTTTGAACTATAAACTATGAACTAACAACTGAGAACTTGAAACTTGCTCCCCTTCAGCTTAACTTTGAACCATGAAAACAATCATTGAACCCTTCAAAATCAAATCCGTCGAGTCCATTAGATTTACAACTCCATCAGAGAGAAAAAAGATCTTAAAGGATGCTTTTTATAACACTTTTTTAATCCATTCTCAAGATGTACTGATCGACTTGTTGACCGATAGCGGTACATCCGCAATGAGTTCCGAACAATGGGCAGGAATCATGCGCGGCGATGAAGCTTATGCTGGCTCGCAAAGTTTTTACAAGTTTGAAAGCGTAGTTAAAAAAATCACTGGTTTTGAGTATGTAATTCCAACTCATCAAGGGAGAGCAGCGGAAAAAATTCTATTTTCAGTTGTAGGGGGTGAAAGAAAATATTTCCCGAACAATACTCACTTCGATACAACGCGAGCCAACATAGAATACACCGGAGCCGAAGCAGTTGATTTTATTACGGAGGTAGGAAGACATCCTGAGAAGCGGGCAGATTTTAAGGGGAATATTGATCTGATCGAACTTGAGAGTTTTATTAATGAAGTTGGTCCGGATAATATTCCATTTGTTATGTTAACCGTTACTAATAATTCAGGCGGCGGGCAGCCGGTCTCAATGGAAAATATTCGAGCAACAAAAAAACTCTGCGATGAGTATGGATTAAAATTATTTCTCGATGCCTGCCGATTCGCTGAAAATGCATATTTCATTAAAATACGAGAACGCGGTTATGAAAGTACATCAATCCTCGAAATTGCGCAGGAAATGTTTTCATATGCTGATGGATGTACGATGAGTGCGAAGAAAGATGCGTTGGTGAATATCGGCGGATTCCTCGCAATGAACGATGAAGATTTAATGATGAAGTGTAGAAACGTTTTAATTGTTACGGAAGGATTTCCAACTTACGGAGGATTGGCGGGACGCGATCTTGAAGCAATTGCACAAGGACTTGAAGAAGTCTTGGAGGAAAATTACTTGCAGTATCGAATTCGTTCGATTGAATATCTTGGCGAGAAACTTTTAGCTGCAGATGTTCCTATACTCGAACCGCCAGGTGGACATGCGATATATTTAGATGCAAAAAGATTTGCACCGCATATTCCCGCAGATCAATACCCGGGACAGTCAATCGTTTGTGAAATATATTTACAAGGAGGAATTCGTACGGTTGAAATTGGAAGCGTGATGTTCGGTAAGTATGATAAAGACGGGAAGCTAATTCCGGCAAATTTAGAATTAGTTCGTTTGGCGCTGCCGAGAAGAGTTTACACTCAAAGCCATGTCGATTACGTTGCAGAAGTAATAATTGAAGTATTCGAAAAAAGAAATTCTCTCAAAGGAATGAAAATTACTTACGAAGCACCAATTCTGAGGCACTTCACTGCAAAGTTTGAGTACATTTAGTGAGACTCAGATTTGAAGCAGTAAAAGTCTTTAATCTCTTCGGGTTAAATTTCCCGTTGCTTGCGGTGACTTATAGTATTGTCATGCAACTTTTTGTTTTTTTTGTCAAGATATTTTTAAATAATTTTTCCCATTTTCCATCTTCCATCAAACATCTTCCATTGCGGCTTGCCGCACTATGTTATTCTGAATCCCGACAAAGTCGGGATGAAGAACATGCGGGAGGTTTTTGTTTGTTACCATCTATCACTGATCTCAACGATAGATTCATTAGCGTCAAACAAACTAAGAGCTTTTGAAAGATTTTTTAATAGAATACTTTTAAGTGCAGCGTTGGAGGTATTACCGCTGGTTATCCAAAGTACCTGAGGCGGTGTACCAAATCGGTTTAGTAGTTCAAGAAAGTCACTATTTTTTGTCATAATGATCGCTTTCACGTCCTTCGCAGCGAAAAATATTTGCTGATCGGTTGCATCGCGCAAACCCAATTCCTTTACCGAACGAACTTCAAGCCCAAATGTTTCTTGAATCCAAATCGAAATGGATGGCGAGAATTGAGCATCTACCCAAAAAGTCATCAGACCGTTAATATTGGATGTTCAAGTTTCTTAGCTGCAAAATATAAACATGCATGTAAGTCTTCATGCTCAAGGTCTGGTAACTCTTCTAAAATTTGTTCAGCAGACAAGCCAGAGGCAAATAAATCAAGTACATCTTGCACTCGTATCCGCATTCCACGAATACACGGTCGCCCACCACATTGCTCTGGATTTACTGTGATACGTGAAATTAATTTGTTGTTATTCATATTATTTCCAGAATTTTATGGATAAGCTATTAATTAAAGCATAAACATACAAGTTTGAAACCATCAAAAAAAGTCTGAATGTTTTAAATCTTAAATCTTAGCAATCGGTTATCCCGGCGGCGTGCCTTTCCCGTCCAAAGTTGTAGGCTGGGCCGGGGGATACCTGCCCAACCTGCCTGCCCGCTCCGACGAGCGTAGCGAGCAGCCCAGGGGATCAGCACGATGAAAGTTATTTCTTCGACCCCATTCTAAAAATTCGCAAACGCCTTAGCCATATCGGGACTGAGAAGAACGAGATTTGTTCCCTTTTTGTATTCCTCGAAATATTTACCCCTTATTCCTTTGCCCAAATCTTCTCGCCTGTATTCTTTACGCATTTCTTCGTGTTTAACCGGTTTCATATATTTTCCTTTCTTGTCTCGTTGCGCGTCTTGCACTTATTATTCTTCTCCTTCCATGCCGTTCTGTATGAACGACAACCAGTAACTGGTTCATCCTCGAATAGCCAAAAGTGAGGAATCTGTGCTCACGTATCGAATGATCGGGATCGTTAAAGGTAATCGCCAGCGGATCACCAAATACTGTTGACGCCTCATGAAAAGAGATGCCATGTTATAGCCAGTGCTTTTTTCGGACATTATAGTTTTAGCGTCAATGTTAAGTGTCCGCCAAGTCCTTGTTGAATTATTTTCATAAGAGTCGAAAGACGAATGTCGGAAGAGTTGTTTTC
Source organism: Bacteroidota bacterium (assembly GCA_018828505.1). GTDB lineage: Bacteria > Bacteroidota > Ignavibacteria > Ch128b > Ch128b > JAHJVF01. Next base: position 4,497 of record JAHJVF010000329.1, read on the forward strand.
AATACGAGAGATATAAGATTTATTTGTCCCACATTTGTCCGCAAGTTCCTCTTGTGTCATGCCGAGTTTAGTCCTTGCTTCTTCAAGCAAAACACCAAGTCGAAACGCTTCAAATTGTTGCTCCCATTGTTCACGTTTGGGTTGTCCTTTTTTACCATACTTTTTGTCAAGTATTTGGTCTAATGTCGTAATGTTACTTTTTGTTTTCATTTTGATATTCCTCCATTATTTTAAGTGCTTTTTCTAATTCTTGTTTTGGTGTCTTTTGAGTTTTCTTTTTAAAAGCATTTCCTAAAACAACTAAATTTCCTTTGTCTAAAAAAGAGAAGATGCGATAAATATTGCCACCAACTTCAACTCGAATTTCATAAAGTCCTTTCGTCCCTTCTAAATGCTTAAAATATTTTTCAGGAACTTATCGAGTTACCCGAATGAGGTTTAACGTCCACTCAATTTTTGCTTGAACGTTGTCCGGTAATTCCTCGTAAAAGTCGAGAAAATAATTTTTATATGCTATTACTTGTCTGTCGTAAGTCACGATGCAAAGTTAACTATTTGGACAACTACCTCCAAATTTATTTTTGTCGGCTTACTGGAATGTTTGGGTCGTCCCAGCATTGGCTATAACGGTTTGTAAAAGCACGCAGCCCCGCCCGATCAACATTTATCAAAAATGACGGGCGGGATTGAGCAAACCCTATACATCGAGCCAAACCGCGCTTTAATATCGCCTTAGCAAATGATGGGAGCGTCGTGCTTTTGGTTGTTATGCGTTTGTGGCCGCTCAAACTTTGCCTTTGAATAATCGTTCG
>JAHJVF010000047.1 GCA_018828505.1 Bacteroidota bacterium
AAAAATTTAATGTTGAATTATAAATAACAAAAAAGAAAGCAGAGTTATCCGATAAATTAAAGACAGAATTTCTTGCTCAAATGTCTCACGAAATAAGATATTTATTGAATCCATTCTTTTGAACTATCATCTAATAGGCGGTAAAATGAAATGGAAAACTTTTCCAAATACCCAAATGGAACTAAAAATCAGTTTATTAAGTTGTATAATGTAATTATATTTGTTTTGTATGAATAAAAAATTTTTTGCACATATAATACTAATCGGTTTCGCGTTTCTGTTTGCTCATTCAGAATTAGGTTTTTTTGAGCACAACAAAGAGGTGCACGATACACACGATTATTGCAACTTAGTTAAATCTGCAAAAGTTGAAAAAACAACTACGATTACGGTAAGACTTAATGATAATTTTGATTATCTGATTGTCTGCAATGATTGTTTTCTTTGCACAAAAGAATTTCTACTCCAAGAGAAAAACTTAGTTTATTATAAGCTTAAGCAAGAAACACCGACCTTTATTTTAAATCGCACTCTGCTAATCTGATCTTTCCTTCATAATAACTTCTTTTTATGCCGTTAAGGCATAATTCCATTTATTTAAATTTTAGGATAAATATGAAAAACACAGTAATTCTATTACTGCTTTGTTCATTAGTAATTTATGGACAAAGCATTGAATACACACAACTAACATTAAAAGAAGCGATTTCATTAGCTCTCGAAAAAAATGGCGATATACTTAACGCTGAAAAAGGAATAAAATTAGCCGATGCTAAAATTCTGCAAGCAGGAAGAATAGCTAATGCTGAAATTTCTTTAGAGACAAATGAAATTCCGACATCTATAAAAATAAATAATACGGGAGAGCTAAATCTTTGGTTTTGAAAAGAGCGATAGTTTGGTGGCGCATGTTTGAGTTTATCTGAAAACTGAATGTTGAAAGGCAAGAATTTATAAGAAAAAGAAAAATAGAGCATACTCACAGTTGGATTGTGAGTATGCTTTGGAATGATTTATAAAAGATTAACTGCTCTACCTAAATTAAGATCATACAATATTCAAAACTTGGGTCAATCCAGCTTGAGAGAAATCCCCCGATATGGAATTTCGCTGAATGGAAAAGTTTATATGAAATTTATATTCTGTTTTAATTGTTTTACGATGTAGAAAGCAATAAATTTGTGCCGGATGAAAAATATTTTTAGAAATAGCGTAAAAAAAATAATAGCACTTCTGCTTCTGGGATTTTTCGTATTCTCGTTTTTGCACTCAGAATTAGGATTCTTAAATTTTGACGGTAATAATCACGGCGCGCATGATTACTGTGAAATTGTTAAGAATACGAACAATCATTCAAAGACCTTAAAAGATGAGCTGCCAAAACTTGAAGTCAATAAAGATTTCTGTATTCATTGTTTTGAAACAATTGAAGCTCAAGCAGCACAAACTTCTTTTGAAATAACTGGTCATCATTTAAAAGCAAAACCATTCACCTATCTATATTTATTTAACAGAACATTTCTGATTTAACCTATCTCTTTTCATTTCTTAATCCCTTTACGGGATAAGTGTCTTTAAACCATAAAATTATTTGGAGAAAGTATGAACTTGATGAGAATATTATTTCTCACGTTGTGCTGCCTTTATTCTTTACGTGCACAGCAAGATGATTCAATTAAAGTAAAGGAAGAGAAAATAACTTTAAAGGAAGCTGTTGATACAGCTTTGTCTAACAATCCGAACTTAAAAACTTTTGTATATGAAATATCTTCTTTAGAAAAAATAAAAATACAGGCAGGGCTAATCCCCAATCCGGTAGCTGAGCTTGAAGCAGAAGATTTTCTCGGTGGAAAGGAATTAAGCGGAATCAAAGGAAGTCAGTACACTCTTTCAGGCAGCCAGTTATTTGAGCTTGGCGGAAAAAGAGGCAGCCGTATTAACCTTGCAGAAAAAGAAATTAATTCTGCTCAAGGCAATTACGAATTAATTAAGCTTGATCTGATTGCTCAAGTTAAATCGGCTTTTTTCGGGTTATATCAGATTCATCATCAGATAAAACTGCAGCAGGAATTCATTCAAATAAATGAGGAAATATTAAAAACAATTTCTGAACGGGTAAAAGCAGGAAGAACTTCCCCCGCTGAAGAATCAAAGGTAAATGTTGCTTTTATAAACAGCCAAATAGAATTACAGAGACTACAGAGAAATTATTCATCAGCCCAAACAAGATTAAACTCTTTATTAGGTACAACAGGATTAAATTTGGTTCCCTCAACAAATTTATTTGATAAACTTTTCACACCGCCGGATAAGGAAAATATTTTAGCAGACTTATATAGTATCCCAGCATTAAAATATCTGAGCAACGAAACAAATTTTAGAAAGGCGCAGCTTGAGTTAGAAGAATCGCATGCAGTTCCGGATTTGACAGTGAGTGCTGGAGTCAGATATCTGAATGAACTTAAAACCAATTCCTTTGTTGCAGGAATCTCGATCCCGCTTCCTTTTTTTAACAGGAACCAGGGTAATATTCAATCTGCTGAAGTAAGAATTCAGCAAATGGATGAGATTATTAGAGCTCAGAATTTATCTATTATCTCATCTCTAAATACATCCTTTAATAACCTTTTAAGTGCACATAACAATGCAGTACAGATTAGAGAAAGCATTTTACCGGAATCAGAAAAAGCTTATGAGATAACAAGACAAGGATATTTGCAGGGAAGGTTTGCATTTATTGATTTGCTCGATGCACAAAGAACTTTGTTTGAAACCCAAACACAATACTTGCTTGAGTTGTTGGATTACTACGACTCATTGATAGAAATAGAAAACATAACAGGAAAGACATTTATTCAATGAAAAAGAATTATGGAGAAACAGAAATGAAATTAATAGGATTATTTCTCATATTACATTTAATGGTTTTTATGATCGGATGCTCTGACAATGCAACCGAGGAGGGAACTGTACAAGAACATAATGAAACCGAAGAACATTCTGAAGTGATTAAGATAAGTGAAGAAGTAATGAAAGAATTCGGCATTGAAGTAAAACAAGCCGGACCGGGAGTAATCACAAATCACGTTGACCTTATCGGCGAAATTAATGTTGAACCTTCGCGACTTTCACACATTATACCACGTTTCCCTGGCATAGTAAAGGAAGTTTATAAAACAGTTGGTGAAAATGTAAATCAGGACGAAGTGCTTGCGCTAATAGAGAGTAATGAAAGTCTTACAACCTATGAAGTTAAATTTTTGGTAGAAGGAACGATCATCGAATTACATATGGCAAAAGGTGATTTAGTTGGTGGGGAAAAAATAGGTTTTACTGTGGCAAACCTCGATAAAGTTTGGGCGATGTTAAGTGTATACCAGAAAGATATTAACAAAATTAAAGTGGGACAGAATGCAAAAGTCTCTGTAGGTTCGATTGATACAGAAGAAACCGGCAAGATTTCTTATTTAAGTCCAATTGTAGATGAAGCAACCAGAACGGCATCTGCAAGAGTTGTCTTAAATAACAGAAGCGGTAAGTGGCGTCCGGGAATGTTCGTGACCGCAAAAGTATATGTGAGTGAAACAAAAGCACCCGTGGTTATTGAAAAAACAGCTCTTCAAACCATTGAAGAAAAACAGGTTGTGTTTGTAAAAGTAGAAGATGGGTTTTTTTCACAAGCGGTAAAAGTGGGAAAAGAAAATGATGATAATGTTGAAATTATTTCCGGACTTAAAGCGGGACAACAATATGTATCTAAAGGTGCATTCACTCTCAAAGCCGAAATATTAAAAGAATCTTTCGGCGGAGACGAACATTAAGATGGAGAAATTGAAATGAAAAATATTATTGATTTTGCACTTAAGAACAGGTTGCTGATAATTGTTTTAGGACTGATAATTATGGCTGCCGGATACCTCAGCTATAAAAATCTTCCGGTAGATGCCTTCCCGGATGTTTCACCATCGTTAGTTCAGGTGTTTACAACTACTGAAGGTTTGGCGCCTGAGGAAGTAGAAAAATATGTTACCTATCCGGTTGAGGTTACAATGAACGGACTGCCGAATCTTAAAACTATAAGGTCAGTTTCTAATTTCGGTTTATCGGTTGTTAATATTTATTTCGAAGACGGAACGGATATTTATTTTGCACGGCAGTTAGTAAATGAAAGACTGACTGAAGCAAGAGAACAAATACCGGAAGGTTTCGGGGACCCGCAGATGGGACCGATTTCTACAGGAATGGGGTTGATTCTTTTTTATTATCTCGATGACACAACAGGAGAATATACCCTCGAAGAACTCCGCTCAATTCAAGACTGGCTTATTAAATTCCAGCTTCAAACTGTTCCGGGTGTAACTGAAGTACTTGGAATAGGCGGTTACGAAAAGCAATTCCAGGTGGTTGTTGATCCTAATGCTTTGCTGCGTTATGATGTAACTATAAATGATTTAGTAGAGAAAATAAAAGCCAACAATTTAAATGTGGGCGCACAGTTTATAGAAAAAGATGCAGAGGAATTTGTTGTTCGTTCTGTTGGATTAACACAGACAATTGAGGATATAAACAATATCATAATTAAATCTGAAGATGGGACTCCGATATATCTTGCGCAGCTTGCAGATGTAAAAATAGGTGGTGCCGTAAGGCGCGGTGTTCAAACTCAGGGCGGAATTGGTGAAGTAGTCTCCGGAATGGTTGTAAAACTCTATGGAACAAACTCATCTACAGTGATAGGGAAAGTTGAACAAAAACTTAAAGAAATAAATAAGATGTTGCCGGAAGGTGTAAAGATAGTTCCTTACTATGAACAGAAATCACTTGTAGAATCTGCGGTAAGTACAGTAATAGATGCCTTGTGGCAAGGAATAATTCTGGTAGTTATTGTACTAATGTTTTTTATGGGATCAATAAGACCGAGTCTGGTTGTAGCTCTTTCAATTCCATTTTCAATTCTATTCGCTTTTATCGGAATGAGTTACTTTGATATTTCAATTAATTTAATGTCATTTGGCGGGCTTGCCATTGCCATCGGAATGATGGTGGATGCAAGTATAGTGCTTGTAGAAAATGTGGATAGAATAAAACGTGAATCATCCACCGATGAATCTTTTATTCATATTGTTTCACGAGCAGGAAAAGAAGTAGTGCAGCCAATAACATTTGCGATAGCAATAATTATTGTGGTATTTATCCCGCTGTTTACATTGCAGGGAGTTGAAGGGAAAACATTCAGCCCACTTGCCTACACAATAACCTTCGCTATGCTCGGTTCATTAATTTTTGCAGTGCTGCTTGCACCGGTCCTCTCATCATTTTTGATGAAGAGAGGGAAAAAAGAATCAGAGAGTAAAAAAGAGAAAAAAGAAATTTGGATAGTAAAACAATTGCAGAAAGGCTATGAACCGGTTGTTAAGTTTTTTATTAAGCGAAGAATAGCAGCGGTTATATTAGCGTCTGTAATATTAATATTCGGAGCAATCATTTTCCCGCAGCTTGGTTCTGAATTTACACCAACTTTGCAGGAAGGAACGTTGGTATTAAGAATGTCAATGGCGCCCTCCATCTCATTAACTGAAAGCACCAGGCTTACATTGATAGCCGAAAGAAGACTAATGAAAATACAGGAGGTTGCTAATGTTGTTACAAGAATAGGACGCGGCGAAGTTGGGGCTCATACAGATCCTATAAACAGTGCAGAGATGTATATCATCTTAAAACCAAAAGATGAATGGCGGAGAGATATGACTCAAACTGAGCTTGAGGAAATCATCCGGGAAGAATTTGGTGAAATGCCGGGAGCTTTAACAAATTTTACACAACCGATTCAAATGACCGTGGATGAACTTCTTGAAGGAGTAAGGGCAGAACTTGCCATAAAATTATTTGGAGATGACCTTGATAAATTAAAAAATAAAGCTGAGGAAATTGCTTCGGTTATAAGGAAAGTCAGAGGCGCTGAAGATATTCAGGTTGATCAAGTTAGCGGAACTCCTCAATTAAGAATAGTAGTTAACCGTCACGAAATAGCCCGCTACGGGATAAACGTTGAAGATGTGCAGCAAGTAATAAGAACTGCAGTTGGCGGAGAAACAGCCGGACAAATATTTGAAGGGATAAAGAGATTTGATATTCTTGTTCGCTTTGAACCGGAATACAGAACCACACCGGAAGCTATTGGTCAAATATTAATTCAATCGCCGGATGGGAATAAAGTTCCTTTAAGCCAGCTTGCCTCAATTGAAGAAGTTGTAGGACCAAGACAAATAACAAGGGAAAATAATCAAAGATTTATTACCATACAGGCAAATGTAAGCGGAAGAGATATAGGCTCATTTGTTGAAGAAGGACAAAAAAATATTGAAGAGAATATTAAACTTCCGCCGGGATACCTTGTAACGTGGGGGGGGGCAATTTAAACTACAGCAGGAAGCAAATGCTCGATTTGCAGTTGTTATACCAATTACTCTAATACTGATTTTTCTGCTTCTATTTTTTAATTTCGGCTCTGTTAAAAACTCATTATTAATTTTATTGAATATTCCACTTGCGCTTGTAGGTGGAGTTGTCGGGTTATGGATAACAGGACAAAATTTATCTGTTCCTTCTTCAGTCGGTTTTATTGCACTATTCGGTATCGCATTAGAGAACGGAATGATACTGGTAACATATTTCAATCAACTAATGCGGGAAGGTGTAACAATGGATGAAGCTTCAGTAAAAGGAGCAATGTTAAGAGTAAGACCCGTTTTAATGACGGCGCTTACAACGGCGCTTGGACTTATTCCGTTGTTGTTTGCTGCGGGAACAGGAAGTGAAGTTCAAAGACCGCTTGCAACCGTAGTAATCGGAGGATTGTTTACTTCAACAATATTAACACTGCTTGTACTTCCGGCGTTGTATAAATGGTTCTCAATTAAAGTGACTGAAGGTGAAATGTAAACCATGGTTATGAAAAACTTAGAGCTAAAATCAAAAATAAAATGTTCTTATTGTGGTTTTGAAAAAGTAGAAGAAATGCCGACAGATGCTTGTGTTCATTTTTATGAATGCAACTCTTGCGGTAAAATCTTAAAACCAAAAGAGGGTAAATGCTGTGTGTTTTGCTCTTATGGTGATGCGAAGTGTCCTCCAAGGCAATTAGATGAAAACAATTAAAAATAAAAAATTTTAAGGAAACACAAATGAAAGAAATAAAAGCTATAATCAGACAATTCAAATTAGATAATGTTATTACCGAACTGCATAAAATAGAAGGTTTACCGGGAATTACAATTTCTGAAATAAAGGGATTTGGAAAATCAAAAGGGAAAGATGCTGAAGAAACACTCAGTGAAGGTTTGCACCAATTAGTCCCCAAAGTAAAAATTGAGATTGTTGTTCATGATGCTTTGGTTGATGAAATAGTAAATACTATTCAGAGAACAGCCCACACTGGGAACCCTGGCGACGGGAAAATATTTGTAGTTAATGTTGAGGATGTGGTAAAAATCAGAACGAATGAAAGAGGAGAGAGTGCAATCTAATTAAGATGAAATAAGCCATAGAAAGGAATTGCAGAAATGTATAGCTCTTTACGATTGTTGATCATCTTTTGCTTATTACTGTTGTTCATTTCCAGCAGGAACTTAATTGCTCAAGTAAATGGGCAAAGTTCCGCAAAAAATTCAATTGAAAAAGCTGATGAGAATCTCTTAGACCGAATTGCATCAGGAGAAAATTATGTTGGCAATATCCGTAATTATTATGAAATGATTCTTGAAACTGACAGCATAAATTATGATGCACTGACTAACCTCGGAGTAATATTTCAGCAAATGGGAGAATTGGAAAAATCACTCAGATATTTTCAGAAAGCGGCAAAGTTTCATCCACAAAAACCAAGAGCTTTTCACAACCTTGGCATTCTCTATAGTTTAATGAATCGGCTTGATGATGCAGTTATCAATCTTAATAAAGCAGCGGAGCTTTCTTCAACAAGTCCTAACTCGGTTCGGCAATTGGGAATTATTTATTTGCAGAATGAAATGTTCAGAGAAGCAATTGAATCTTTTGAGCGTGCTTTGAGCAGGGATTATTTTGATGTTGAAAGCCGCCTTGGTAAGGCACTTACTTTCTTTCTGGTCACTTAAAGAATATGATAGTGTTCTTGCAGAGATAAATGAAATGCAGTCACTCGGATTGAGGTTCAATCGTATGGAGCTGCTGCTTGCCGACGTATATTTTAAGAAGAATGATTATGAGAAGGCGATGAAATATGCCAAGCTGGATAAAACGGAGAATTCATCTCAAGCTGAAGGTCATTACTTACTTGGTCTCCTTTATAAAATGACAGGCGAAAAAGAAAAAGCAAAGATTGAATTTGAAGAGGCGTTTACTGTTGCAAAGCAAAATCCAAATTCTTCTTTGACTTTTAGCATAAATATATTTTTTGAATCTAACTTAAAACAACAATCGGAATAATTAAATGAAAATATCAAGATTAATTTTACCCGCAATCTTTGTTGTGGTTATTGCAGTAATGTACTTTACATATTTTGCCTCAACCGGTGAATTAGGCTCATTCAGTAAATTCAGTCCGGGCAGTGAGATTAACCAGGAAATAAATGTTGCTATTGTTAAAGCTAAAGGTTTTGAAAGAGATGCTAACGGCTACATTATTTCCTTCTTTGCAAGGGATATAAATAATGTTGAGGTGAAAGTTACTTCACACGAATCTATACCGGCAGAAATTGCCAATGCAGAAGTAGTTGAACTGCTCGGGCATATGCACGAAAATAGTCTTATTGCTTTAAGAGTAACGATTATCAAATAGTAATTTTTGATTAAATATTATTTTGTTGAGTGAAGGTTTTATGAAAAAGTTAATTAATTATTTAGTAAAAAAGGGTTCTACGAATAAAGAAAACCAAATATTAGGCGGAACTATACTTTTAGCACTAATTATTAGTTTTGTTCATTTCTTTACTTACAGCCGCGGAGAAGTTTACCTTGAATTTTTACACGAACTTTTAACAAAGCTGTATTTTTTACCCGTTCTTATAGCTGCTTTATTCTTAGGTAAAAAAGGAGCAATACAACTATCTTTATTGGTTTCATTATTATATCTCCCCCATAGTATTAATACAAGTCTTTTTTCTAAATTCTCAATTGTTGAAAATCTTTCCGAAATAATATTAATCTGGACAGTCGGGTTAGTTGCCGGGATATTGATAGATAAATTGAGAAGTGCCCAGGCAGAGAAGGCACGCTTGGCTACATTAGATAAAGTATCCTCTGTCCTAAATGTTGTTAATAACGATATAATGAATGATTATTCAGCTTGTGTAGGGTTAACAAAATCTCTGAAAAGTATTTATAATAATGGCGATGGAAATTCTTTTACCGCAAATTTGCTTTCAGAAAAATTAGAGCGATTGGGTTCACACATCTCACATCTATCCAACCTTGCTGCCCCAAAACCAATAAAAAAAAATGGATATAATTTGTTCCATCTAACTAAAAAATGTGTGAATGAAATTATACAGGACAATTCCGGTTATAATGTTTCTTTTATGAAAGGAACAAAACTGCCACCGGTTTACATGGATGTAAGGCAAGTTGAATTTGCTATAAAACAAATATTTCAAAGTTTTCTGGGGCAAAATACCGGTAAAAAAGAATTTGTAGTATCAGCGGCAAAGTATAATGATATGGTTCAAATATCTTTGATCCTAAATGGAGAGAAAAAATCTCTTATAAGTAAGAAGGTAGATGTGTTTGATTTAGTATCCGATCCGGAGAAAGGATATTCATTTGCACTTGCATCTTCTATTATACGATCACACGGTGGCAAGGTAGAATTTGAAACTTCAAAGAATGGCATTTACTCAATTCATCTTTATATGCCAGTCAATAATATAGATTATTATGATATAGACGATAGAGGCTTCTTTATGAATAATCATACAATTGAAAAGAATAAAAATAGGCTTTATAAATTCATTTAATTATAGAATAATCTAGGAGACATTTATGTTAGGCAATATTCTTGTGGTTGTAGCATTACTTTCAGCCTTTTATTCACTGTTAATGTATTATAAGGCATACAAAGGATTCGAAACAATCGGTAAAGCCAGGCTTGGTTATCATATAACTACCATAACGGTAATTATTGCATCAGCCTTGCTGCTTTTTTTGATATTAGATCATCAATATCAATACAAATACGTTTTTGAATACAGCAGCGGTAATCTTTCAACCGGTTTATTAATCTCTTCTTTTTTTGGCGGGCAGGAAGGGAGTTTTTTACTTTGGCTCTTATTCACAGCATTAATTGGTTTGGTAGTTATTAACCAAACATCAAAAGAAAAAGATTTTGAAGCTCCTGTAATGATAGCTTTTCTGCTTGTTGTTATTTTTTTGCTGATCATGGTAAATCCTTTACTAAAAAGTCCTTTTGATTATTTGTGGACGATTCCAACTTATGTTGAGACAAAGTTTATCAATCAGAATATCTTAGGATATTCTTTCATGCAAAACTTTATATTTCAGGATAAGAGCGCCGGTAAAACTTTTGTTAAAATCAGCGAAGAGCTAATTAATACTATTAAAGGAAATGGTTTATCTGTAGATAATTTAATCGTTCAAGGGAAAGGTCTAAATCCATTACTACAAAGCTTTTGGATGCAGATTCATCCTCCTTTCTTGTTCTTAGGATTCGCACTTGCCACAAACCAATTCGCTTTTGCATTAGGAGCATTAATTAAAAATGAATACCGGGTATGGATTAAATTAAATTTATCATGGACCATAGTTACGGCATTATTTTTAGGGCTCGGAATAATGATTGGCGGTTACTGGGCTTACGGAGTTTTAGAATGGGGCGGTTTCTGGGGGTGGGATCCGGTAGAAAATTCAAGTCTTATTCCCTGGATATTTTCCGTGGCTTTGCTGCATACACTTATAGTTCAAAAACAATCCCAAACTGAACATAAGCTGGGAAGTTTGGCAAGGACTAATTTAATATTATCGGTTTTCACTTTTGTTCTGGTAGTTTACAGCACCTTCCTCACACGCAGCGGTGTTCTTTCCGAAGCTTCGGTTCATTCATTCAGTGATCCGGGTTCGTCTGTTTATTCTGTGCTGCTTATATTTCTAATAGCTTTTGTTCTATCGGTATTTGTAGGAATTTATAAAAGAAGAAAAACTTTAAATGACAATAAAGATATTTCTCAGAACATTTTCTCGCGCGATGTGGGCTTGTTCTATGGTTCAATGCTTTTGATAGGTTCTGCTGTTGCTATTCTTTTTGGCACATCCGCACCAATATTCGGCAGCTCAGTTGACCTAAGTTTTTATAACCAGGTAAACTTATTGCTTGCTGTTTTTATGGTACCGCTTATTGGATTTACATTATACTTATACTGGCGAAACACACCTATAAAAGTGTTCATTAAAAGAACAGCAGTATCAGCGGTGCTTTCAATAATAATTACTTTTTTCATGATTTACTTCACCGGTATTTCGGATTTTCTTTACTATCTACTATTATCATCATCAACCTTTACTATAATTACGAACCTTGAGCTTATTCTAAAATTCAATAAGAACTTTATTTTTATGGGCGGTCATATTGCGCATATTGGTTTCGGAATATTTTTGATCGGTGCACTTTTCAGCGGTGTGCTATCAAAATCCGAGACTTTAGATCTTCTGAAAAACATTAGCCAATCAGCATTCAATAAAAAGTTAACTTACTTAGGAAACGAACCTATAGATAACGGTAAAAAATATGCTTTCAATGTTAAAATAGAAGATGGAAATAGTACTTTTGTGGCGCAACCTGTAATGTACAACTCAGAATATAATAACAGCTTGATGAGAGAGCCGGATATTTTAATCGGTTTTGCAAGAGACCTCTATATTTCGCCGTTGTCATTCCAGGAGGGAAATGATGCGGGCAGTAAAGAAATTGATTTAAAGAAAGGAGAACCTTATAAGATTGGCAACTCGGAAATATTCTTTGAGAAATTCGATCTTCCGAAAGATGCGATGGAAAAAATGATGAACAATGAACCGTTCGATATTCGCGCAGTTATGAAAATTACTACTAACGGTGTTTCTAAAAATTTCAGCATTAGTGTCAATGATTCATTACAAAACAGTTTCCAAATAGAAGAGGAAGGGTTAACTTTTACCGTTGCGCACTTTGACGTTAAAGGAACGATAGAGTTTAACATAAGGGATTCAAATAATACTAATAAGAAAGAAGTTAAAGCAGATATACTATCTATTGAATACAGGGAGAAACCTTTAATAAATCTCGTTTGGGCGGGTGTGCTGTTAATGTCAATCGGATTTTTAATAATGTTAATAAGAAGGTTTAGGGAGTTAAAAATTGAGTAAAAGAAGTTTCTTAAAATAAAGAAGGAGAAAATGAAAGCAAAATTAGCCAACAATTATACGTTAGTAATTTTAGGAATAGCAGGATATTTTATCACATAGTGATGGGTTTGCAATAAAATAAGGCTTAATATTATTTTTGTAGTTGTTTCT
>JAHJVF010000330.1 GCA_018828505.1 Bacteroidota bacterium
TATTTTCATTCCGAATAGGTTCTCTCGATACTTCCGACCCCATCTTCTCCAAAGGATCCTTCGGATGAACTGCATAGGCGGTAAAGCGGGTCGGAAACTCGAGAAAACCATGAAAAATTTTGTTGTTGTAGCATCATTCTTGTTATTTACTTGGTTTTGCGTAACTTCAGTTAGTTACAATGCTAAATTTCTTAAGTATTCGTGTTTTATTAATTGTAAAAAGTTTATGCACCTTAACGACTGAACTCTCTGGCAAGACTCCAAGCTCTAAATTTGAGTTTGTTAGTGGTACTGAATACTCATCTTGGAAGATATTTGATGTAATTACACAAACAACAACATCATCAAATTTTTGGTTATACCCATTGTTTGAAATGACTAGAAAAGGTTTTTTTTTAGTGCTGCTTAGGTCTGAATAAGGAAAAGGAACGAGGACAATTTCTCGTTGATTATACTTCATCCCAATTACTTTTACTTTCCGGCCAACCTTGATTTAGCGAAACCTCGGTAAGGTCTTCTGTATAGTCCCCAAGATATAATCCATATTTTTCTTGGAAAAGTAAATCGACCAATTTATTTACTTTTTCGAGGAGTTGTGAATCCTTAAGAATTGCAAGTTTTTCTTTCATCTCCTCATATTCAGAATATGGAATTTGTATTGTATCCAAAATATAGTTCCTAATTTTAAAAATAAAATAGGGAATCAATGATTGTAATTCAAGATGCTCGTGTTTTGGTTGCTATTTCTCTGCCGAAAGTAAAATGGCGAGAAGCTCATCGCATTGTGATAAATCTTTTATCATTTGGGCATCTCTAAAAACTTGAATTTGCGAATGCACTTGTGCCTCATTGCTATTATGTGCAGGCATGCCTTTGGCAAAGGACTAAAGTCCACAGAGATTAGCCCGCCAAATCATAGAGTTGTCGTGGCAGGTATGTTTTTGTAACCCCACGCTTAAGCGTGGGGTTATTGAAACGCCGCTCACATCAAGGGCTTTTCCAAAGGAATCCTTCGGATAGCCCAATTAAGAAATGACATATCTTTAGAATCCATCCGCATGCCGAGATATGTCATTTCTTACGACAATAAAATGTAAGTCGCCAAGAAAAATAATAGTTTTTAGAGGTGCCCATTTCTAATTTTCTTAAATCTTATAATTAGATTAAATTGTGAATAGTTAAAATGATTACTATAGAGTCAAAAAATCTCAACTTCAAATGCGGTTATGCTGCAATACTCGGTGAACCAAACGTCGGAAAATCGACTTTGATGAACTCGATTTTAAATACGAAGCTTTCAATCACAACTCACAAACCACAAACAACGCGTAAGAAAATCTTAGGGATTTATTCAGACGATAACTCTCAAATAATATTTCTCGATACTCCTGGTTTGATTGAACCAAAGTATCTTCTCCAAAAAAAGATGGTCGAAGCGATAAATTCTGCCTTGAAGGAATCTGATATTATTATTGCAGTAGTTGATACAAATAAAAGATCAATTGGAAATTTTAATGAGACGATTGTTCCATTGCTTAGATCAGCGAGAGACTCTCAGTTAAAATTTCTTGCCATTAATAAAATCGATCTCATTACTAAAGAGGAGCTTCTCCAAATTATTGACTCGTTAAGTTCAAAATTCAAATTCGATGAGATAATTCCCGTATCTGCTCTTACCGGTTTTAATGTAAAAGAACTTACCGAGACGATTAAAAAATATCTTCCTTTGCACGAACCGTATTATCCAACAGATATTTTGAGCCAGGAACCCGAAAGGTTTTTCATAAGCGAAATTATCCGTGAAAAAGTTTTTGAACTCTACCACCATGAAATCCCATATTCAACTGAAGTAATAATTGCAGAATACAAAGAAAGAACAGGTTCAAAAGATTACATCAGTGCCGAAATAATTGTTGAAAGAGATTCACAAAAGAAAATCATCATTGGCAAAAATGGAGAAGCGTTGAAAAAAGTCGGGCAGCGTGCACGGAAGGATATCGAAGAGTTCGTCGGCAAATCGGTTTTTCTTGAGCTTCGGGTGAAAGTCCGGGAAGATTGGAGAAATAACCAGCGTCTCATGAAAGATTTTGGATATTAGCTGACTGGTGAGATTCAACTTCTTACTATTCTTTTATAGTATTGTGAACAATATTTTTGTTTTTTATGTCAAAATATTTTAGGAGGTTTTTACCATTTTCCATTTTCCATCAAACATCTTCCATTGCGGCTTGCCGCACTATGAAATATAAAGCAGAGTTTATTCTATTTATCATCACAGTTCTTTGGGCGGGAACGTTTGTTATAATTAAACCGGTGCTTGAAATCATTTCCCCGATGGTTTTTGTTTCTGTTAGATTTGTACTCGCTTCGATCATACTACTTTTTGTTTTTCGGAAACGGGTTTTTAATATTCCTAAGCCAACAATACGAATGGGTTCTGTTCTTGGATTTTTTCTGTTTGCCGGTTTTGTCGTTCAAACCATTGGACTTAAATATACAACAGCGACAAAATCTGCGCTGATAACTGGAACTTTTGTAGTCTTCACGCCGATTCTTCAATTAGTCGTCGAGAGAAAACCGCCAAAAATGGGAAGTGTTATCGGAGTTGTTCTTGTTTTTCTCGGAATGCTTTCACTCTCGTCAAGTGAAGAGTCTTTAAATAAATTTATTCTCACGATCGGAAGTGACTTTAATATTGGTGACTTTCTTACTTTGATCTGTGCTCTTTGTTTCGCCGGTTACATTGTCTATCTCGATATGATTTCTGATAAGACTGAATATCGAGATTTAGTTTGGATCCAAATTTTATTCACGGCGGTTGGAGCAGTCATCAGTATGTTTGTTTTTCATTGGAGCAGCATAGAGGAAATTACATTTACTCTGAATAGTCAAGTTGTCTGGACTGTGATTTACACAACGGTTTTTGCAACTATTATCACAACATTTTTACAGACAAGATATCAGAGATTAACAACACCGACGCGTGCAGCGGTTATTTTTACGTGCGAACCTTTGATCGCATCAATTTTGGCGTACTTAATTTTGAGCGAAACAATTGGTATCTTTAGCATTATTGGAGGAGCTTTGATAATCTTCGGAGTTTTTACATCAGAAATCCTCGATGATTTAATTTCAAAGTTTAACTCAGGTTCATCAAGTTGATCGTTTTCGAGAAGGGGTTAAAACCCCAGCAAGTACTGCTCGGAAATTCTACCCACGTCCTACCTGCCCGCCTAATCGTATCTCGTGAGGCAGGCGGGAAGGACGTGGCTATAACCCCGACCTTTAGAGCGTGTGTTAAAATGGTCATTCCCGTGTAAACGGGAATCCAAAAACTTTGAAATTTGAATGGATTCCCACTTTCGTGGGAATGA
>JAHJVF010000331.1 GCA_018828505.1 Bacteroidota bacterium
CCAATCCCACTCGAATGAATACTGCGCCTTACGGATATAAACCCGTTCCGATTTTAACGCTACAGGAAGCTTCCCGAATTTTTCTTCAAGACTTTTTGAATAATTAGTCGGAGACTCGAAATGAATTATTAGTTCGTTATCAGTTTTCTTTAAAAGACTTGAAACATCAAACTCATATTTAAGGAACATATTATCTGTCGTTCCTAATAATGAACCGTTTATTTTAATTTCAGTGACTGTATCAAGTCCCTCAAATATTAAAAAATATGGAAGGTTTTCATTAAAATTTTTCGGCAGATCAAAATTAGTTTTATAGATCCAATTATTTTTAGAAATCCAATCGAGTTTTAATTCATTATCATCATAAAATGGTTCATCAATTAATTTATTATTTAAAAGATCTGTATGAATAGTTCCCGGGACAGAAGCATCTTTCCATTCATTAAAGCTTTCAAGCTCTTTTTTGCCGGATGATATTTTAAATTTCCATTTATCAGTTAATTCAAACTTTTGGCTCATTTTATTTCAATTTTTTTATTCAGATAGTTTAATAATTCATTTTTTGCGTAAGAGTTGTTTTCAACAGCGAGGATAGAAAGGAGCGCTTCAATAGTGGATTCGGCGCCGGAGTTTTTATTTATTTCATCTTCATCATTTATGCCGTCAAAGCATTTACCTGATTCAGAAAAATACATTTGCTGTCTTGCGTTGTTATTCCCGAAGAACCAGGTTGATAATCGTCCCGCTTTTACGGCATAAACTGAATCTCCCATAACTTCATAAGCTGATATATATGCAAATATAATCGGCCTAATTATGTAAGCAATTTGAGAAAACATTTTCATATCATAACCTTCAATATTATCACCCTCTCTCTTTATCTTAAATTCATTCATAAAACCAATCTCATATAAATATTGATAAAAATTATTTATTTCCTTTAAGGCAGCAATTTTAATACGATCATCATTCAAGATAGTAGATGCTTTAAGAAGGGCATAAGATTGAAGGTTTCCCCATCCATGCCAGAGGTTTTCCCAGCTTAGAAAAGCGCCGTACGGAAATGTTTTCTCATCCCCTTCCTGCATTAAAAGAATTCCTTCTATTAATTTATTTATGTAATCGAGAATTTCCTGATCGTTAGCTGCTTTGTAGTAAGGCAATAATCCCAGCAGCAGTATAGCTGTTTGATCAGAAGCAGTTTCATACGGAAGCCATGCTGGTCTTTTAAATCCATCTATTATTTTTGTTTCATATTTAACAGGAATGTTAGTTTTAACTGCCGCAATAGTTTTTTCTACTGAAGCGAAGATCCGGTTTGCTAAAATTAGATCTTCATTTTGCAGTATGTTATATCCTTCTATTAATACCCATAAGGCACGCCAGGTCCACCAGTCTGGTTGGGCAACACTTGTTTTAAATGTTGTATTTATTGACAGATCATCCCAAATAAAATTGTAAAAGAAGCCGTTATCAGCCTGCATGTGTAAAATAAAATTTAAAAGTTTTTTAGCTTTATTTAGGCTTTCTTCATTATTCCGCGATTCATAAAGCTTCAGATAAAAAAGTGCTGCTCGCGCTGCGTCATCTACACATGCAATTCCTTCATCATCATCCCCAACCCATTTATATTCCGGATAGTTGCTGTAGATATGAATGATAGCCATGCTCTTTCCATTTAGCTTAATATCTTCATATAAAAAATCTAGATGAGAAGTGTTAATTAACGAATAACTTTTATTACCGGCATCCTGCGCACAATTTATGGATGGCAGTATTATTATTAAGAAAATCAGGCAGAAATCTTTAAATAATCTTTTTTTCATTTTTATCCCATTTCAAAATCTTAGAATTTTTAATCCTTAAATTAAATTCAGAACAGTTATTTACAGCAGGAGATCAAGTAATCAACTGTAGTCTCAGCTATACAAATATTTGTATCCGCACCTGAGTAATAGATCTTAACCCCGCCGTTATCTTCAGCGATCCATCCGTTTGAGAAAACCACATTTCCAACATCACCCACCCGCTCATAATCTTTTTCCGGGGCAAGTATAGGTTCCCTGCTTTTTCCTTTTACTAACCATGGTTTTTCCAGATCGAGCAGCATAACACCAAGCTTGTACAAGGAGCTTATCCCGAATCCCCTTACACCATGATAGAGCATTAACCAGCCATCTTTAGTTTTTATTGGAGGAGTAGAACCACCGATCTTGTCTTCCCATGTTCCGCAAAAAGGTTCGGATAATAATTGATATCCTCCCCAATGAAGTAAGTCAGGACTTTTGCTTATCCAAATATCTTTTCTGTGCCCTGCCGAGGGACGGTCAACTTTCCAGTAATATCCATTAATTATTTCAGGAAATAATGAACAATCTTTATTCGATGGTTCTGAGATAGGACCGATAATTTCAAATTCCTTAAAATCTTTTGTCTCTGCAAGAATTACCAAAGGCATAAATCGTGAGTAGCCGGTGTAGGTTAAATAAAATTTATCATCAATCTGAACTACTCTTGCATCTTCAATTCCCCATTCAACGTATGAATAATGATCTTTATGATCCTCGGGAGTTAAGCAAGGTTTTGAATCAACTTTAAAGCTGCATCCGTCGTCACTCAATGCAGTAACTAATGATGATCTGCCTGTAGGCATTTCAACTCTGCAAAGAAGGAGATATTTATCATTAAATTTAACTGCACCGGGATTGAAGATGCTGTTCACTTTAAAGGGAACATCATCTTTTATTAAAATTGGATTGTGAGCATATCTGCATAATTCCATAAGTCTACCTGATTTTATTTTAAATTTTATTTATGAAGAGATTATCCTAAAGATTTTTTCATGCTAAACTTATTTCAGCATCTGGGATTTAATTAAAAGTGAAATTCCGAAACAATTTCGGAAAGACAGCTTTTAGGACAAACTCTTAATTGATTTTATTCTTTTAATCCCGTTGCAGCCATACTCTGTATAAAATATTTTTGGAAGAAGAGATAAGCCGTAACAATCGGTAATGCGAGCATTGCGGCGGCGGCAAGTTTAACGCCGAGCTGCGATTCGGCTCTTCCGCCGACAGCAAAGAGAGTAACAAGCTGAGGCATCGTCATCAAATTTTCATCCCGGATAACGATCAGCGGCCAAAGGACTTCGTTCCATGAAGACATAAAAGTAATTATTCCTACGGTCACGAGCGCAGGAATCGAATTGGGCCATAAAATCCCGAATATAATTCTGAGTTCGCCGCATCCGTCGATTCTTGCCGCGTCGATCAGATCCTGCGGTATCGATTTGAAATACTGACGGAACATGATTATTGCGAGGGCATTCATAAGATACGGTATAATCAAACCTGCATACGAATCGACCCAGCCGAATTTTACGATCAGGATATACTGAGGGATCAATGTGATCTGGAACGGAAGCGTCATCGTGAATATTATAATGTAAAAGATCAGGCTGCGCCCCTTGAATTCGAGGCGGGATAAAGCGTACCCAACCATCGAACCGAAGACCAGCACTCCAAAAGTTATTGAGCATGCAACGATCATGCTGTTTAAAAAAGCTTTACCGATCGGGATCTTCTGAAACATTTGCTGATAGCTGTTAAAGTTTAACTGCGAGGGAAGAAGTACGAGACTGCCTATTTCATTTTCAGGTGCCAGCGAAGCGATTAGCATCCAAATGAAAGGATAAAGGAAAATCAAAGCCCCCATCAAAAGGAAGATATAAAGTATCGGCTTTTTCATTTTCACTTATCCTTCTCAACAAATTTTTTCTGTATCATAACAACAGCTAAAATCAACATCGCGAAGAAGAAACCGAGAGTTGCTGCATAACCCATACGGTAATAAAAGAATCCTTGTTTGTAGATATAGAGAACTGCAGAGATTGTACTGTTAAGCGGTCCACCACCCGTCATAACATATGGTTCTATGAATAATGAAAAGCCGCCAATCGTCGAAAGTACAACTACCATGAAAATAGTCGGATTGATCATCGGCAAAGTGATTTTGAAAAATTTCTGCAGATTAGTTGCACCTTCAAGATCAGCGGCTTCGTAGTATTGCGGAGGCACCGTTTGCAATCCTACAAGAAAAAGTACAATATATAAACCAACATTTTTCCATGTTGCCATGATGGCTATCGAAGGCATTGCCCAGTTTGGATCTGTCAACCAACCGATTTTGCTTAGTCCCACTTTAACAAGCAAACGATTCAATAAACCTGTATCAAAACCATAGAGTTGTTGCCAAAGAATTGTTACAACAACTCCCGAAACAATCACCGGCATAAAAAAAGCACCTCTGAAAATTCCTCTCAACTTAATTTTTTGATTTAAAATTTCAGCAAGAAATAAAGCTACGGTTATTTGAAGGGGGATATGAATTACCAGAAAGATTAGTGTATTAATAAGAGATTTGAAGAAAGTCGCGTCATTGAATAATCTTATGTAATTATTTAATCCCGTATATTCCATCGGAGAGATTATATTCCAATTGTGGAAAGTCAGGACAACAGAAAAGATTACCGGAAAAGCAATAAACAAGAAAAAATGCACAATATAAGGTGATACAAGAAGGTACGGTACTATTTTTCTTTTACTAACCAATTATGAGCCTACTCTAAAAAGTAAAATTCTTTACATAAATGATTCGATTTCTTATCAAAACCAGTCTAAGTTTTAACAAAAGATACCTTTTTAGACCTGCCAGCCCCGCCCAGCCTCGTTCTGTAGAATTTGGCGGGGGGACGCTGGCATACTCAGCTACAGGAGGCAGGCTGGTTCGGCTCATCCTTAATTTAGAAATAATAAGTTGACTGCATCGGCGGCATCTTTTATTGCTTGTTCGGGTGTCTTCATTCCATAAATAACACAGGCTTCATATTGTTGGGATATCAGATCAAAGACTTCTTTAAGGACAGGTGAAGCATCAGTTCCTTTTACATACTTCGATTGAAGAGCAAAAGTTTTCATTTTAGGATTTTTATTGAAATAATCGATGTAGAAAAGATTAATATCAAGATTTTTTCTCCGCGGCAATTGGTTAGTTGTTTCTAATAATTCTAAATCACCTTTTAAATCAATCATAGTTTTTAAGTATTCCCATGCTGCTGCCGGATTTTTACAGCTATTGAAGATCACTATATTTTTGGGATCGCCATAGGTATATATGGGCCCATCGTGCGTATCCGGCACAGGAATGCTGCTGAAGTTATATGCAAAATCATCTTGTTTATATTTTTCAGCATGAGAAATTTCCCAGGGACCTGTGAATCGTGTTGCAATTACACTTGCTAAAAAAACATCTTGCCTTGCGGATAACCTTTCTTTTGAGAAGTAATTTTTTTCATAAAGTTTTCGAAGAAAGGAAAATACATTAACAGCATGCTCATTATTAAAAAATGCCTTATTATCTTTTATCAGTGGTGCCCCCCCCGATGACGCAAGGTATAGTGGATAAAAATCAAAGAACCTCTGCCACCAAGTCACTAGAACTTCAGAATATCCAAACCATCTATCAACATATCCATCTGAGTCAGTATCTTTTTGAAATTTTTCTGAGGCATTAAAAAATTCAGTATACGTCTTCGGAGCAGAAGATAAATTCAAATCGTTTATTATTTTTTCATTATAAATAAGCATAATGGGATTAATCTTCCAAGGAATTTGGTATATATGACCATCCAGAGATCTGATTTCCTCAACAACTGAACTATCGCACCGATCATAAAGAAATTCCATAAAACCTTCTAATGTATCCAATGGAATTAAAACACCCGCCTGAGCGTAGGCTTCAACATCACCTTGCCACATGTTTGAATAAATGTCCGGTGTTGTTTTCCCAACGACAGCTGCTAAAATTATTTCTTCACTGGATTGCCCTTCAGGAACTGGTTGATATCTAATCCTAACATCTTTATTGTTTTTGTTCCATTTTTCTGTAGTCAATTTTGCAAATTCAATTTCGTGAGTATTGTTTGAACACCAGAATAGTAGCGTATTCTGGGAGGTTTCATTATTATTACGACAACTTGCAGAAAACAATAACACGAATGCAGCGAAGATCATATTTTGAAAATACTTGAACATTTTTTTATTCCCAACTTCCCCAATCATTATCAATAGCAGGATATGCTGGTCTGGGAATTAGCCCGCCATTTTTTATAATATACATGTCAATTGCCTTTTTATCATTTTCTGCGGAAACATTTATTTTGTCGATAATATCTCGATTAACTCTTACTTTATATTTTTTCTTTAATTCGAGAATCTTATAGAGAATTTTCTTTGAAAGTTCTTCATTTAATTGCAAGACTTCTGTTTTATCATTACCATTTGATAAATTTATTTCTTCCGTATCTAATTTTTTCTTTAATTCCGCATATAAACCAATGGTGTTACTTAGTTTATTTCTGAGGGCACTGTAAGCAATCTTATCGCTCCACCAGTTGCTTTGCATCTTAACCCAATCATTTTCGTAATAACCTTTTTCATAAGCTTCTCTTGCTAACATTTTATCTCGCACCATACGCCAGATTAAATTTTCTAATGAGTTTGAAAATTCAATTAAATTATTCTTTGAAAATTTAATGTACAGCTCGCGATTCCAAAACCAATTTAAAAATTCATCTAATGAATATTCCTTATTGATTCCTTCCACTAATTTTATTCTGGTATATTTATCGTGTCCTGATAATCCCAAATTATATATGGCGTTTTCAAGTTTTTTATCCAATTCCCATTCTTTGTATTTTTTTTCTGATAAAACCCTTTTCCCAAAATATGATCTTAGAATATTGAAAGGGCCCCTCTTGATAATAGGATTCTCTTCTGTAAATAATTTGTTCACATATTGATCAGATAAATAATCCATTTTTCTCTTAGTTAAGGCTTCAATAGATTCATTGCGGAGTTTATTTAATTCCGCTTCAGTTGTTATTAAGTTTTGTATTAGGTTATCAAACTTGACTAAATACCATCCATCATCTGTATGTATCGGAGAGGATAAATTGCCCACAGGTAACGTTTCTATTATTTGTGCGAGTGAAGGATTTTTCTTTTTCAAATCAAATAAACTAATTGTCATCTGTCTCTGATCGAGGGCTATAGAATCGTTTATTTGCAAGTGAAAAAGTGAATCAAAAGTGACACCCTCATTCAATAATTTCGAATATTCATCGATTTCATTTTTGTTAATAGAATAAAGCCATTTTAATTCCAATTCAATCATTTTTTGATTTACTACTGTATCTATTTCTTCTTCGGTTACTTTAACTTTACTTAAAATTTCATCTTTAAATAATTCCTCCGATGCTAAATCGGATTCGATATCAATAAACATTTCTTTTGCGTGATCCTTTTCAATTAATTTTTGATTATAGGCATCAAGCGCAAGGAGCTTTTCGTAAATCATATATTTCATGTAAGTATTTTTTGAATTCTCATTTCTCTTAGAAAAGGAAGGACCACTTTCATAACTATAAAAAAATTCTATTGCAGTTATATTTATCGAATCAATCGTTGCTACAATTTCGTTCCCGGATAATTTCTTACCATTTTTTTCAAAAAATAAGGTTTGGGAATAATTTTTACCGCCCGAGGTGATTATTAAGAAGAATAATGTTGAGATGATAAATTTCATAAGAATATAATTATTTTATTAGAACTTAATTCCCACAGAAAAACTATGAACATTTTGTAATCGCCCAAAGTCTCTATAGGCATAATCAAAATTTACAATGGCAATACTTAACAGCATTTTAGAACTTACTCCTAATCCAAACGAAAGTCCTCCTTCTGAATCTTCAAGAAGAAGTGACTTGTAACCTCCTCTAAGCCTTAGGAAATCCATAAAAGAAAACTCAGCACCTACATTCAAACTTTGGAAATCGTTATTTGGGACGATAGCATCAGCAGAAACAACCAAAGAATAATCGTTATAATTAAAAGCATAAGTCGAAACTCCAATTTGGAAGAATAGAGGTAAATCCCAGGTATCCAAATCAATATTTGTGGGTATTCTTTCATTAGATCCTTGTTTAGTTGGGTCAACACGAATAAAATATCTGGCATCCCGTCCTTCTAAACGCATTGGTGTACCAAAGTTAGATATTGATGTACCAATAGTCATTCCACCAAACAAATCAGTTTTAAACAATGTCCCCAGGTCTAGTGCGAAGGCAGAAGCTTTCATATGCCAGATGGACTGTTCTATATATTTGGCAGTAACACCAATCGAAAATCTATCAGTCAAATTTCTTGCATATGATATCCCTATAGCTATATCACCGGCACTAAATAACTCCCCAGTCCCTTCCGGATTCTCAATAGTCCTTACTATCATATCCTCCATTGATAATGATGTAAAACTAAACCCGAATGTTCCAAAATCACTCAAAGGAATAACTAACCCTGCAAAGTCGAATTTAGTATTGGCAATCCAATTTGTACGAACCATAATAGCTTCATAGTTAGGTAACGTAGCTATACCACTAGCATTCCAGTATAATGCGGATGCATCATTTGCGATGCTAACAAAAGCTCCGCCCATTCCATTAGCACTACCGCCGACTCCTATTTCTAGAAAACTGGCTGCAGTTGTACCTGTTTTTGAAATGTTTTGAGCAAACGAATTTAGGGAAATAAAAAAAATCGCAACATAGCTGAATATTAATTTTGTGTGGTTAAAACAGCTCATAAAATCCTCGCACAACAAAATATATTTTTGAATTTCATCATTTAATTATTGCAAACTTTCCAATTTTTTCACCCACACCTGGAGCTTCAACGTGAAAAACATAAATTCCATAGACGATATCCATTCCATCTCTTGAGACTAGATCCCAACTTTCTTGACCATCCGATATCGTACTATTGTGCTCTATCATATCAACAAGTTTCCCACTCAATGTATAGATTCTAATTGTACAAACACTTGGTAAATGAATAAAAAATATTCTTCTCTCTCCTCTACCAACGTCATAGGAGAATGGTTCCCAAGATGCCGCACCTACATAAGGGTTTGGAACAACGGCAATTTTATCAAGATCCGATACGGCTTTAGATTTATCAAAACCTTGCGCCTTTGTTATAAATTTATAAAACTCATTATTTCTAAACGGTTTTTTTGTATAGACTTTATAAACGTCACCAAATTGTGGAGGTCTTTGTTTATCTTCAGGAATTGTTGGATCCTTCATAAAAGTTACTGACCAACTAACACGTAGATTCAAAAAATTAGTGGCTGGCTTCCCTATTGAATCTCCAAACGCAAAAAATATGGCATCGCTGTCATTAAATATTTTATCTTTGTTTTCATCACGAAATATGAATTGGAAATGTTCTATATTTTCAGTTTTATTTTTAACAATAATATTCGATTGGATTGGCTGGCTAAAACTAGTAGCTGGGAAAGATAGATCACCATGTCCTGGTTCGGTTAAATGAATTTCAAAATCAGCGGGATAATCAATTTTTTTACCCCTATATGCTGCTTGAAATCTTGAATCAAAACCAAGCTGAATCATATAATTGCTATTCCCTTTCAGCCATCCTGACTTATCAAAATCAATAGTTACTGCGGTATCACTTATAATACCAATCGTAAATCCATCAACTACTTTAGTTTGTTCTTCAATTCCATCAATTGTTAACGAATTTAGAAGAGTATCATTTTCTGTTAAATCAATAACGGTGTAATTAGGATGTGCTGAATTGTTATAACGAGAATTCTCGGAAAAAACTAATTTGTATGTATGAAAATCTTTAACAGAATCCGGGTCGAGAATACTGATTGATATCTTACCTGTACCTGGACCGCTTCCCTCAAAAGATCTTATTTCTGGTGCCAAATATCCTGCGGCAGGTGCCCGTGGTGTTACCACTGCCGTATTTACATCCTTCGTTATCCGACCACTTATATCCTTTTTTAAGATCGTTGCTGTTTCAGAAGGAGGAATACCTACAAATTTTCCTTCAATTGTTACAGTTGTATAGCCTTTATCATAGGCAGCAATTGCATAATAATATGTCTGTCCATTTTGTACGGTAGTATCAATAAAGGAATGCTTAAGTCCCGAATCATTTCCTAAATAGAAAAGTGCACCATTTACGTCAATTGGATGAAGCCCAGTCACTCCATCAATTAAATCGAATTGAGCAATTGGTAATCTATAGATTGGCTTTCCATATGCATCAGTTATAATTTTATTTTCAAGAAAATTCGGTTCGGTAGAACGGTAAACTCTATATCCTTCGAAATTTATTCTTTGATAAAATGGATCAAAAGTTTTTTCTGCTCGATCATCCCAAAATAATGTGACTTTTTTATCGCCTGGAACTGCTTTTAATATTGGTTTTTCGGGAGGTTTAGCAAAACGATAATTAGCATTATAAATTTGTTGAACTGTTTTCTTTCTTCGGAAAAGATCGCTTTCATTTATTCCAAAAATCATTGACATCGAAAATCTCTCTGTCTCTCCGGTTTCTTCAACACTGCCGGTTGTCCCAGAATAAGTATTTCTTCCATTCATACTGAAGAGATAACTTGAGAAGTAATTAGCTAGATTAACACCCACAAGTGTTTGGCCATGTGGAGCTGGTAATCCTGACAATACCTGCCAATTTTCTTCATCATTATGTAACTCATATCTATGAACTGGAAAAATTTTAAACCCGGTCAACCCTAATTGATCCGATTCATCTTTATCCAATATTCCAAAATTCGGTTCACCCTGGTCCGGTTTTCCATTTCCTTGAGTTCCGTCAGGATCTGCACCAGAATAATTTTCATCAAATGGTCCCAGTCCATCAGAACCCACATCATCGTTCAATGATTCTCCCTCGTCCCATACTCCGTTTTCATTTAAATCAGAGAACGATCTCCAATTTCCATTTTCATCAGCATCCCAATGGGGTCTCCAGGAATAACCGTAAAAATTTCTGAAGTTCGTAGTATCTCTATTGGCATTTAATATGAATGGATCAGTATTAACGTCTGTTATAAATCTACTCGCAACATTATCTCTTCTTTCATCAGTTAAACCATCTTGATCGTTATCTATTCTGTCATCAGGAACTCCTGGGCTTTCAAGAAATGCATATCCAGCTAACCCAACAGGACTCCAATTACCTGGACTTCCGAAAGGAACAACAGACCAGGCATAAGACATATCCAACAACTCATTGTAATCTCCTGCGTTGTTAGATGAATTATCATGCCCGCCAATTCCCCAGTCAACATATTGTGCAAAAAGAGTTTTTTCGTAATCATAAGTTCCCATATTGGTGATTTCATAAAGCCAAAATATTACATCTTCTGCTAAAACCTGGGACCATTGGAATCCCCTAGCCCTAACTTGCATGCCTAGTCCACCTCTATCTGGATCTTTAATATCAGGAGTAAAATTATTCCTTAATAAATACTCTCTGTCTTCATGATCGTCGAAAACAAAATATGTTTCTATATCAGCATTAAAAATTCCTTTCCCAAAAAAGCCATTCCACTTACCGTCCCAATCGTTCAACCGATCGGGCCAAGTATTCGGCCAGGTTTTAGGATCGTCACTTCGAGCGGGGAAGGAATTGAATGGTTTCGGGGCAGAATATCCAGGCAACGGCCACCAACCGTAAGTCACTCCTGTTGATGGATTATACCTTGTAAATTCATAATAATTTGTTTCTAGCGGATGTATTTTTCTTCCAAAAGGATCTATTGCCTCGGCTTGGACAATAATCGCAACTCCATCGACATATGTGTGATTCGTTCCCCTCGGCCAAACTCCACTCCTGCTCGGTTCATTCAACCAATCTGCGATCTGTCCAAAATTATAATATACTGTTGCGGCGAGATTTCCATCCATAAAACCTTTCTGGGTTTTGTTATGGTCTCCCTTGTTTTTATCAACTATTCTCTGTCCAAGCGTAAAACTTGGTAATAAAAAAGTAACAGCAATAGGAAGTAATAGTAATAATTTAATTTTTTTTATCCTCTGCATTTTGGCCTCTAATAATTTCAGCGAATTAAAATGCAACGTTTGCACCTAGGACGATCTGTCTTGGAGAAGAATAAAAGTCAGGTCGTGTAAAATATTCTTGTATGGTATTTACACCTCTTGGCGGTTGCTGATTCCTTGTTAATTCAAGGGTTTCACCTGCTCTTCCAGTATCGCCGAATACATTTAATTCGTTTTTTCGGTCAAACAAATTAAAAATCTTTGCAAATAAAGAAAATTGTACACCATATATTTTTAAATACTTGGTAATATAGAAATCTACATTAAAAAATGTAGGC
Source organism: Bacteroidota bacterium (assembly GCA_018828505.1). Lineage (GTDB taxonomy): Bacteria > Bacteroidota > Ignavibacteria > Ch128b > Ch128b > JAHJVF01. The sequence goes on from JAHJVF010000331.1 coordinate 12,295, forward strand.
CGGTTATCGCTGTTCTCCAGCCCGGTTCGTTGATTTTGCAATGAAGGTGTATATGGTAAACCGGAACCTAATCTACCGATAAAGCTGGCAATATAATTACCGGGTACACCAGCGGTGACAGTAAAATTTAAAGAGTGTCTTCTATCCCAATCGAGAGAAACTAATTGTTTATTAAGTTCTATCGGTGGATTGGCTTGAACTTTATTAAAAGCATCATTAGGATCAGATGCATTACCTTTTGCAACCTGAAAAGTATAATCTACTGTGGCTCCCAGCTCTCCAACAAATTTTTTCTCAAATGAAAGTGTAACACCCTTCACAGAACCATAATCCCGATTAACAAGCTTACTAAATTTTCTAAATTCATTTTTTATAAATATCTCTGTCCCAAGCAAGTTTCTAATATCTTTATAATATGCAGTCACCGTTATTCGTAATTCATCAGTTAAAGCCTGTTGAATTCCTATCTCATACATTATTGTTTGTTGGGGTTTTAAATCAGCGTTTCCAATTGTGTTGCCAATATTTTCAGGGAAATTTCCTGTGAGCGGTATTCTAAAGTTCGGATTTCTATACAGATTCGCGAATGGCGGAATCTGGAAAAAATGCCCGTATGAAATATGAATTGCTCCCTGATCAGTTATTGGATATGATATGCCGACACGGGGACTAATTTGTTTTTTAGGACTGGCTTTCAATAGTAATGAATCGGGGAATGGAGGCTGTAATTCATCTAATAAACTTATTTCATTTGCGTCTCTTAAAAATTTTCCATCAGGTTCAAAATAGTCAAATCGCACACCTGCGTTAACTATTAAATAATCAAGTTCAATTTTGTCTTGTATATAATAAGCAAATTGGTATGGATATGATTGATAGGTATTAAAATTAAATGCTCCAGGGGTTGGTAATGAAGGTTTAAAATCCGATGTTGCATCAATGACAATTTGAAAATCTTCATACTTCAGATCATGATAAGTGAATTCAAGTCCGCTTTTAATTTGATTTATGTTATCAAACTGCCATATAAAATCAGCTTTTCCAGTTAAGCTCGTTGTAGTATGATTAAAATGCCAGTTTTCTGTACCACCTGTCAAAAACGCATTCCCGCTAACGTTCTTCTTTCTATCTGGATTTACATAGCGCGGATCAAGCGGGTTTTCATAAACATACTGTTTGAATTCTGATTTGAGTCCTGAGGCAGCAAAATCAATAAATGCAGAGTTGCTGAGCAAAAGTGTATAGCTCGCAATACCTAATAAACTTTTTTGAAACTTTTTATAATCACCATCCGGATTAAGTTTATAAAGATGATCATAATCCCGGTATTTACTGTCCTGATACAAACCGGATAGTACAATTCCCTTTCCTCCGCCGACATTGATAGCCAATTTGCCCTGAAGTGATAATTTCCGGTTAAAATTCATTGACACATATTCTTTATCACCCGTTGCGCCAATGTACCAGTCTTTTGGGTCATTTGTAGAGAAGTTAGACGAGTCTGATGGATTAAAGATTCTCTGGCCGTAAATTGAACCTTCATCATAGTTGTATCTGCCGGATAAAAAGAACTTTAGTAAATTTCCAAATCCTGGTACGGGTCCGCTCAAATTCCCCTGAACATTATATACATTAGCGGGATTGATATCCCCTATATTTGTAAAAATATTATTATTTGAGCTTACATAATCTCCTGAATAGAAAGAAATGTATCCATCCAATTTAACACCGGCAATTTTAGTAACTTGGTTTACCACTCCAGATAGTGCCTCGCCATACTCAGCATTAAATGTACCTGTAAGTACCTGGATTTCTTCAATACTGTTTACTTCTGCAGATAATGATGACTGTCCGGAATATACATCATTTACCGTAACACCATCAATTAAATACTTTACTTCATTGCTTCTCCCTCCCCTAAAATGCCCATCCACAACACCTGCTTGAAGATTTACTACGGCAGAAACATCTTCAAGTGGAAGCATTGAAATATGATCTCCACTAATTGTTGCTTCAGTAGAAGTCAAGTCCTTTTGAATTAGCGGCTTTTGGGCAGTTACAATTACCTCAGTCAATTCAACAGACTCTTCTCCTAGCTTAAAATCAATTTTTGTTGTCTGATCCACAGATACTCTCACGTTTTGAAAAGTATACGAAGAGTATCCTATCATTGAAGCCTTAATCTCATATTGACCAGGCGGTATATTGATTATAAAGTAATTTCCGTTGATGTCAGAAGCTGCACCTAAGTTAGTTCCAACAATTAATATGTTTGCACCTATTAAAGGTTCGCCCGTAATTTTATCCGCAGCTTTTCCCGCAATTTTGCCTGTTGTCCCAGCAAAAACAAATCCATTTATTACAAAAATCAATAATGTGATATATGAGGAAACTGTATTCATAATTCTAAAAGTGAACATTACATCCACCTATTCTTACACTAAAAGAATATTTATCAATTATACTTCTAAATTAAAAAGGGCACCATGTTTCAGGTGCCCAAACTAATATTATTTATTTCATCATCAACATTTTTCTTGCTTGGAAGAAGTCTCCAGCTTGAATGGTATATATGTAAGAA
>JAHJVF010000332.1 GCA_018828505.1 Bacteroidota bacterium
AACTCACCCTAAATCCCTCTCTTTCAAGAGAGGGACTTCAAGTTCACTCCTTCTCTTGGTAAGTCGAAGATCCCGCTTGCGGGGAGAAGGAGTAGGAGGATGAGTTCCAGCATTTAACCTGCCAGCCGAACTCAGACTGACCCGCCTGCCTCACGAGAAACAATTAGGCGGGCAGGCGAGGCAGGCAGGCATGACTCATTTTTATACCCCTATTATTTTATTTTGTCTTACGAAATCAAATTAAATCTGTTCATTTGACTAACCGATCATTTTTTATTAATTATACCACATAAATCGGGAGAAAAAGAAATGCACCATTATGGATTTATGATAAACGGAAGTTTTGTTTTTACCTCACAAAAATTTAAGGTGAAGAATCGTTATACGAATGAAGAATTTGCGGAAGTTTCATTGGCTTTTGAGAATGATGTAACAAATGCAATCAATTCCGCACACGAAGCTTTTCAAATTTCAAAGAAACTGCCGACTCATAAGCGTGCAAGCATTTTAAGAAAAATAGCTGAACGGATCGAAGTGAAAAAAAATGAATTAGCAGAAATAATCACAATAGAAACCGGCAAGCCGATAAAACTTTCTCGGGTTGAAATAGATCGTTCAATTACAACTTTTCAGTTCGCTGCGGAAGAAGTTGGACATCTCTTTGGCGAAGTTTTGCCCCTTGATGTGACTCCGCAATCTGAAAATCGATTTGGAATTGTAAAACGATTTCCAATCGGACCAGTTCTTGCAATAACACCCTTCAACTTCCCGATAAATTTAGCTTCACATAAAATTGCTCCTGCAATCGCTGCCGGAAATACAATAGTATTTAAACCAGCATCGGCGTGCATGATATCCGGGATCAAATTAGCTGAAATTGTAAATGACTGCTGTGAAGTTCCTGGTATGATAAATTCTATTTTATGTTCAGGAAGTACTTTGAATAAATTCATTGCAGATAAGCGGATAAAGAAAATCAGTTTCACCGGAAGTTCTGAAATCGGTTGGGCAATTAAGCAGAAAGCATTCAAGCAAAAAGTTACTTTAGAGCTTGGCGGTAATGCTGGTGTTTTTGTTGATGAGAATTCGAATTTAGATTTCGCCGTACCAAGAATTGCTGTCGGTTCATTTGCTCATGCCGGTCAGATTTGCATTGCAGTTCAACGAATTTTCGTTCACAAAAATATCTACGAAGATTTTGAAAAGAGATTTATAGAAGAGACTTCAAAAATTAAATACGGTGATCCGATGGATGAAGATGTTCTCGTCGGACCAATGATTACTGATGGTGACGCAAAAAGAGTCGAAGAATGGGTAAACGAAGCCGTTGAATCCGGTGCAAAAATTTTGATTGGAGGAAAAAGAGAAGGAGGTTTCTATCAGCCGACAATTCTCACTAACACAACTCCGGAAATGAAAGTAAATTCAATGGAATTGTTTGCACCTGTAGTTACACTTGCAAAAGTTGACTCGTTCGAAGAAGGAATTGAACAAATCAATAATTCAGTTTACGGACTTCAAGCCGGAGTATTCACTAATAATTTACAAAATGCTTTTGATGCATACGAGAATATTGAAGCTGGAGGTGTGATCATTAACGATTATCCAACTTTCCGTGTTGATAATATGCCTTATGGAGGAGTTAAGGAAAGCGGCTCTGGCAGAGAAGGAATTCGTTATGCGATAGAGGAGATGACGGAATTGAAGCTGGGGGTGTTTAACAGGATTTAGATTTCAATTCATTCAGTTAATCCTGGTAAATTAGTAATTGACCTAATGAGCCTCGCTAAATATGACACAAAAGGTAAACGGAGTTCCATTTACAGAATAACAAATTTCCACAGATAACTTTAAGTTTAAACTACGCTAACGCATTTCCGGTTCAGCAGAAAATCTTTTTCACTTCATAAAAGCTGTAATTAAAGCATTCAACAAATCTGCTCTACGTACAGGTTTGGGTATGAAGACCAATCCCATTTCTTCGATCTGTTCTTTTAATCCGCTTAACGTGTCGCAAAATAACGCAATGGTTTTGCGAACCTATAATTATCATTCTCTGTGAGCAAAACTATTGAACATCCATTGGCATTTATTAAGGTGTCGTTATTTTGCGTGTTAGATGCAGTTTGACCGACCTAATATTTACCTCTGTTCAGGTCTTATTTTATCCATTCTTATCAGTGAATGCATTTTGAGCCAATCCGCATAATTCTAATGCTTTTTGTAATCGAGGCTCTGATATACCTTCCTTGTCCAATCTGTTTAATGCTTCTTCGCGTGTAATTTTATTCCCACGTATTAGATTGCTATACATAGCTTGCGCGTATGTGAATCCTAGCTGTCTTTTGAAAGCCGTGTTTTTGACAGCTTCAAAAACACAATCTGCACGCCATGTCGTATTACAGCCAGAAGGAAGTTGCCATCCAAGGTTGTTCAGTACCGCGTTAATTTTGCTTTCATCCCAATCTTCAAAATGATAGTAGTCGAATCTGAAAATATTTGGATAGCGAACTCGTAGATACACTGTGTATTGGTTGACATAAAGCACTGAAGCCTTAAAAAAGGTAAGGCAATATTTGAGAAGAGCAGGCGAAGTCATTAGTATGCCCCCACCCTTTATTATACGCGATATATTATCCCGCATCATATTGAGAAATGAATAGCGGTTTTCCGAATTGATATCAATAGATGCTGGGCCTGATGGAAAGTATTCAAATCGATTTCCACCATAAATCACCGTCTTAACGCCTAATCGTTGTGCTTGTTTGAATATTTCTTTATTAATAAACTTACAAGAAGCGCATGCAAGATTAATAAGAATTGGCGCCTGAGTTCTCAAATATTCTTTAAGACAATAGCCGGCGATTTCTTGATGAGTGGATGGTGTTTGTACTTCGATCAACTCAATATTAAGTTTTTCTGAAATTGAATGAACACTATCTATGATTTCGTTAGGAGTAAATGGAGTTTTACCAAAGACGGCAACACATCGAAGATTATGTTTTCTTACCAGTTCGTGAAGCATGAAAGTACTATCTCGTCCGCCACTCCATGCAACCATGCAATCATACTTTTGGTTTTTTCCATTTCGCTTAGTCTGGTCAATTAACTGTGAAAGTTTTTCACCGTCTGACTTTTTGATAATATGTTTGAATAGGGTGGGTGAATTACATATTTTACAATTTCCCGTTGTATCCAGATGAAATAGAGAAGATTCTGGTAAAACACAGGTCCTACAGATTTTCTGGTTTATCAATTTCTCCTCCAGCGTTCCTTCGTTCTTTCAGTGGGTCGGGCAAATTGCATCTAACATTTGTAATTACGCAATATTGTCCCGACCTGCCACCCGCCGTAGATAATGCCAAATGGCAAGTCGGGATAAACTGTAATTATTTCTTTTATTTTTTTTCATTTTTTGCTTGAATCCAGCCCCGCCACAACTCGCCGCGGCGAGCTATGAAGTGGCAGGAGTTTTCTCTTTTACCTTCAGGCTGGACCTACAAGTTTAAGTTCGTGATTTTTTAGTAAAAAATCAATGAGCCTACTCTAACCCGCCTGCCTCTCCGCCCACAGCGTAGCGGGCAGGAAAGGTCGGTTTACGGATTTTCTCCGTCAGCCCCGTGAGATAACTGTAAAACCAATTGAAAAAAGTAAAATATTTATCTCACGGGGTCAGCTGACGGATTGATTTTGGACGATCCGCCGAAGGCGGATTCTTTCCCGCCACTAAATAGTGTTGTCGTGGCAGGCATCAATTATACCTTTTTAGACCTGCCAGCCATATTCAGCTACAACCTGCCCGCCATGTTCAGCTACGACCTGCCAGCCATACTCAGCTACAGGAGGCAAGGCGGGGAGGCAGGCGGGGAGGCAGGCTGGTTCGGCTCATCAATTGGACATAGTAAAACTTCATTTTCAAAATGTTAGTTTACTTTTAATCAACATCAAAGTACAAGAAATAGCGTTTTTTTGTAATCTCGAAATGTAACACAACACTATTTTGCCGATATGTATGTATCGTGATTTTAACCACTATTTTGAAAATGCCGTTATCAAAGCATTCAACAAATCTGCTCTACGTACAGGTTTGGGTATGAAGACCAATCCCATCTCCTCGATTTGTTCTTTCAATCCGCTTAACGGTTTGGGGCTTGGCGAAGTGGCGGATTTTTAGCTCAAAAGTTCATTAGAAGCACTACTGTTTGTTTTAGCACAAAAGTGTCATAGAAGCACGTCAGCCGCCATTTTGCCAAACCCCTGTTAGCAGCCGTTTTTTATTGTGTCAAGCAGAAAGTTCTTGTAATTCAAAAGTCTTTCTGCCACTTTTTCTTTGTTAATTATTTCTTCTTTGTCTCCGAGCCAATTATTGCTGTCAACTACCGCAACTGTCATATATTTTCCGCTCCCGAATCTGTCTGGTCGTCTTATAGTTTCAATTCCTTTACTACTTGCACATTTCAAAATCAAGTCGCTAATTTTATTTCTAATTTCACCACGTGAAATATCGTCTGGCATCTCAACTTCTTCGGGGTCTGTGGAAATTTTGAAACAGAGTTTGTACTGTTCTGTCTGCAAGTAAACAGGATAAATGTCCCAATAGTCCCAATTTAAAACTGCGTTCCAAAAGCCACCATTTGGATTATTTACAAAATCCCACCTAACTAAGTCAATTTGTTTTTCTAAATACTGAAAAAATCCTTGCCAATCATTGCCGTTCCAATCCTTTATTAATTTCGTTTCCCACTCATTGTTGATTTTTTCAATTCTTAATAGTCGAGATTTGAAGTCATTGAAAATATCGTTTTCCAAGTCGTGTTTTTGAAGAAGTGAAATAAACTCTTGTCTATTGTAAATTTTAAATCCTTCATATATTACTTTATTCAAACTCTGTTGAGATTCATTCCCCGTCTTTAAGTATATACAAATTGGCGGTTGATATTTTGGCGTCTGTTCATTGCACCACTTTTGGGCAGTGGCTTTATATCTTGCTAATTGTACTGAATGTTGTCCTGTGTATGTTTTATCTTCAATTATGATTAAGTATTTGTTGTTGACTTCTGCCCAAACATCAATGTTTTCCCATTGTCGTCCGGCACGAACTGTAGTTATTGTTTCATTGAAGTCTGATATTTCTTTTCTTATCAATTCTGTTACAAAGTCGGCTCCGCAATTTTTTAAATTCGAGTCATAAGTAAAATTTGAACTATCTGCCCATTGTAATAGCCAAGTTATAAATGCATCTTGACTAAGCTCTTTTGTTGAAATGTCAAAAATGTTTGGTTTCATAATTATTGTTACGGTAGTTGTGTCGTCCTAAAATGGCTGCTAACGTTTCCGCAAACCACGCCGTTGTTTTTGCCGCTATTCACCCCGTGAGATAAGTTTTACTATCTCACGGGGTAAACAACTCATCTTCTTTTGCGGCAAACGGCATGGAACGAGCACAATAATTCTTTATCAACAAAGGGAGCGTCGTGCTTTTGGTTGTTAGGCGTAGTTTTACTCATAGTCTTTATCGTATTGAAGCCAAAAGAATAATACCAGCCACAATTCCAATAATGAAAAGACCCCATAACGTTGAAGAAGAATTTGATAATTTATCAGAACCTGATACAGCAATAAAGAATAGAGCAATGCCTGAACAAGCACCGAGTATTATCAAGAAAATCGATAATAGTCTAAGAATCTCATACATTTAATTTCCCTTTGTCTTCAAGCAAACACAAAATTTCGCCTAACATTTGTAATTACGCAATCCCGACATTCGTCGGGACAAGTTATTGTCCCCACCTGCCACCCGCCGTACCTGCCCGCCACGTAAAACATTCAGAGGCAGGCGGGGGTGGGCTATGTTGTGGCAGGCAAGTCGGGATAAACTGTAATTATTTCTTTTATTTTTTTTATTTTTTGTTTGAATTCAGCCCAGCCACAACATAGCCCGCCACAACATAGCTATGAAGGGGCAGGCTATGAAGTGGCAGGAATTTTCTCTTTTACCTTCAGGCTGGACCTGCAAGTTTAAGTTCGTGAATTTTTAGTAAAAAACCAATGAGCCTACTCAAAAAAGGATAAT
>JAHJVF010000333.1 GCA_018828505.1 Bacteroidota bacterium
CTTTTGCACATGTTTCGCAGCCGTCGGTTTTGAAATGGATGCAAGAGTCAGTATCGATAACCGGAATACGAGGTACAGCCTGCAGGGTTGGAACGTAGATTGCCGTTTTCGGTCCAAGCGTAAATTCGGGTTTCTTACCCTTATAATCTTCTAGTACCATCTTAATGTGCCCGGTTGGGCAAACATGAGCACAAGCACCGCAAACTATGCATATATCTGAGTGGGTGTCAAATGGGACTACAACTTCTCTTTTTATACCACGATATGAAAATCCAATTACATTTGCTTTTACAACATCTCGGCAAACATTAACGCACTGACCACAGAGAATGCAAGCATCTTCGGCTTCATCTCGTTCCAAGCTCACAAAACGGGATTTTTCAACATTGAGTTTTTCAGCCATCTCCTTGACCACTTTCACATTAGGCCAACGTGATAGCATTAACTCCATTAAAAGTTTTCGAATCCACCGAATATTTTCAGAATCTGTTAGAACTTCAATCCCATCTGCAACGGGATAATTACATGCTGTAACTATACGACTTCTTTTGTCCTTAATCACTTCGACACTGCATAAGCGACAAACAGCATAAGGTTCAAACAGGTCGTTATAGCACATTGTAGGAATCCAAACACCTGCTTTTTCTGCAGCCTTTAAAACTGTAGTTTCTTCTGGGACTTCGACTTCTTTTCCGTCTATTTTTAGTGTGATCATAATAGTTCCTTACTTTTAATCAATATGAATTGCATCAAATTTGCAGACATCGTAGCAGATGCCGCATTTACCACATTTTGTTTGGTCGATAACGTGTATCTTCTTAAGTTCACCGGTAATCGCATTGTCTGGACATTGTTTACGACAGACACTGCAACCGTGACCAGCTTCCACACATATCTTGCCATCAATTGTATAAGTAATCAGCGATTTGCATGTATGGGCTGGACATTTTTTATTTTTTACATGTGCTTCATATTCTTCTCGAAAATATTTCATTGTTGTTAAAACAGGATTTGGTGCGGTACTACCAAGCGCACACAACGATGATTCGATCACCAATTTCGAGAGTTCTTCTAATTTAACCAAGTCATCCTCTGTTCCTTGACCAAATGTAATTCGTTCCAGAATATCAAGCATCCGTTTTGTACCTTCACGACATGGAATACATTTACCACAGCTTTCGGACTGGACGAAATCTAGGAAGTACCTCGCCATATCAACCATGCAGTTATCTTCATCGGTTACGACCATACCACCAGAGCCCATCATCGAGCCGACTTTCAACAGCTCATCAAAATCAACTGGTAAGTCGAGTAAACTTTCAGGTAAAAATCCACCCGAAGGTCCGCCAGTTTGCACTGATTTGAATTTCTTGTTATTCTTTATACCACCACCGATATCATAAATAATTTCTCTTAGCGTAATTCCCATTGGGACTTCTACAAGTCCTGTGTTATTGACTTTTCCAACAAGAGAGAATACTTTAGTTCCGGTACTTCCCCCTTCACCATTCTTTCCACGAGTTCCAATCGAAGCAAACCATTTTGCACCGCGGAGAATAATTTGAGGAACGGTCGCAAATGTTTCAACATTATTGATAATGGTCGGTTTACCATTTAGACCTTTCTGTGCCGGATAAATATATTTTGCTTGTGCTTCACCAACCAATCCCTGAATGGAACGTATCAAAGCAGTTTCTTCACCACAGATAAACGCACCTGCTCCACGATGAACTTCAATATCTAAGTCTATTCCTTTTCCAAGTATGTTCTTACCAAGTAAGCCATACTCTGTGGCTTGTTCAAGTGCTCGATAGAACCGTTTGAGAGCTAATGGATATTCCATTCTAACATAGATGTAAGCTTGTTTTACACCCAAAGCATACGCACCAATGAGTGCCCCTTCGATAACCGAGTGCGGATCACTTTCAACAATACTTCTGTCCATGAATGCACCGGGGTCACCTTCATCGCAGTTGATGATGATAAATTTCTCATCGCTTTGTGTATTGCATGCAACTTCCCATTTCACACCTGTAGGGAAACCGCCGCCGCCTCGTCCACGAAGACCTGATGCTTTAACTTCATCAATGACTTGTTTTGGAGTCATTGTTGTTATAGCTTTTGTGAATCCTTTGTACCCGTCTCTAGCAATGTACTCATCAATATTTTCCGGATCAATTAATCCACGATTGCGTAATGCAATCAACATCTGTTTTCCGAAGAATGGTATATCGGACATTACAGGGATTGGCTCTTTGGTTTCTGGTGGAGTGTACATGAATTTTTTAACAGGCCTACCTTTAAAGAAATGTTCCTGAACCAAATAAGGAACATCTTCAATTCTGAGCTTTTGATAGAAAATTTCATCCGGTTGAACCACAACAAGCGGTCCAACAGCACAAAAGCCATTGCAACCTGTGGGTATAACAGCAACTTCACCATGAAGTTCGTGCTTTTTTATTTCCTTCTCGAAAGCTTCCAAAAGAGGGAAAGCTCCGTTCGAGACGCATCCCGTGCCAGTACACAGCATTATATTTAATCTGAATGGCATTTCTTTTTTCCTCTTATTACTTATTTACATTTTCAAAAAGAATTTATAAACTCTATTTATCCAACGCGCTCGCTACCAATAGCAAGCGCATATTCCTTGACTATTTTTCCTTTGACAACATGTTCAATAAGGATTTTTTTAATCCTATCGGCAGTTAAGTTTGCATATTTTACTGGTGTTTGACCGAAGAGTTCAACAGTTGCCATTGGTTCGCGGCTGCAAAGCCCTGCACAGCCAGCGGTTGAAACTGTAATATCTTTTATACCCTGCTTTTCTACTTCATCAAGTAGAGCAGTCAGAATTTGGCGTCCGCCAGCGGCAATTCCGCAAGTTCCCAAATGGACAGTAACCTTGCCTCGATTTTCACCGCTTTCACGCAGACGTAATTTATCGACTGCCTTTTCTCTTAATTTGTCGAGTTCTTCAATTGTTAATTTTGCCATAATAATTACTCCATTAACTATATTTCTTAAGAAGTTTACTTACTTTACTTGCCGTTATTTGACCATGTAACTCACTACCAACAGTAACAACTGCTGCAAGTCCACAACAGCCAAGACATCGAACAGCTTCAAGTGAATACTTGAAATCTTTCGTAGTGTGACCAACTTTCACATCTAATTCTCTTTGGAACTGGTCAATAATTTTGGGCGCACCTTCAACATGGCAAGCTGTTCCCATACATACTTGTATCAGATGTTCGCCACGTGGTTCGAGTGATAATCCTTTGAAGAATGTGGCAATATGAAAAATCTGTGTTAGTGGTGTTTGTATTTGATTTGATAATTCTTTCAATACTTCTTTTGGAAGATAGCGGTATTCTTCCTGAGTGTCCTGCAACATTTCAATTAAGAAATGCGGATTACGTTCCCATTTGTCAACAATACCACCAACCTTCGAAATATCAATCGTTTGTTGTTCAGTCATAGTTTTTCTTTCGTTTTATTCAAAATTATTTTGGAAAAGTTTTTCTTATACTCATCTACAATAATTGTTTTTGAATGTACTCTTTGGAACATTCGTCGTGCGAGAAATTTGAAAGATGACATCTCGCGGCAAGTAATTTAAATCGCTTTGGACGTCGTGCATCATTTCAATAATATTTTCAGATTTGCATTCCCATCGGTTGACGATCTCTTGAGCTTTTTCTGAAGCAACATACTCCATCTTGATACTCCTTTAAATTTTACGATTAATATTCTCTGTTAAATACTGACGAATAAATGAAAGCACTTGTGTCGAATTAATTGGAACGTCCTGGAAAGCTTCGCGAATCTCTTTGGTATCGAATGTAAACTTAGACCCATTGATGAAATGATTGTATTTGAAATCCACGGTCGGATTGCCTGCAATAAGAATCACAATTGTTTCCGAAATATTGCCAAACGGTTTTCTATCAATGTGAGCTTTCTTAAATGTTGCGGTGATTTTTGAACCAACGGAAGGAACTGACTCGATCAGAAGTTCACCCTCAGCAGCATGTGCAGCTTCTTTAAGGAAAGGAATACCCATACCGACTCTTCTTGTTGTCCGGGTAGTGAAAAATGGGTCCGTTACCTTTGAAGCGGATTCGCGGTTCATCCCTGCACCGTCATCAGAAATAACGAGAGTCATTATGCCTTCTTCATTATCACTGAGCGTGATCTCAATATTCTTCGCACGTGCATTAATTGAGTTCTCGGCAATATCGAGTATATGTAACGACAGGTCTTCCACAGTTCAGTTTATGCTGATTTTTCTTCCGTTAATTTTCTTAAAAGCTTTTTTTATCTCATCAAAAGTCGGTTCTTTAATAAAAAATTGTGTCGTGCATTTTCCTATATCTTCAAGAAAATGTGCATCTGAATTCTTTATCAATTGATAATTTGAAAACTCTACTTTTAATTGATCTAATTTTTCTTTTGGCAAAGAAGCTGAGACTTCCAAACCATCGAATTTTACACCATCGGGAATGAAGCCAAGCTGTCCGATTACACTA
>JAHJVF010000334.1 GCA_018828505.1 Bacteroidota bacterium
GCATGTAGAAGTTTTTGACCAGACTTTGAGAATACCGATTGAGATGTCGGCAGATTTCGTAGTGCTCGCGGCTGGAGTAGTGCCAAGCGAAGGGAATAAATCAATTGGGCAGTTATTAAAAGTGCCGTTAACAAGTGATCAATTTTTTCTCGAAGCTCATATGAAACTCCGCCCCATAGATTTCGCAACAGACGGAGTATTCTTATGCGGCTTAGCACACTCGGCTAAGGCAATAGAAGAAAGTATTATCCAAGCTCAAGCTGCTGCATCAAGAGCGGCTACAATACTTTCAAAAGATTTTATTGAGCTTGAAGCGAATATCTCTCAAGTGATAGATGAAAATTGTGATGGCTGTGCGTTTTGTATCGAACCATGCCCATTTAAAGCAATTACGCTAATTGAATTTATGAAAAACGGATCAATAAAAAAGACAGTTGAAGTAAATGAATCTGCATGCAAAGGTTGCGGCGGCTGTCAAGCCACATGTCCAAAGAAAGGAATAATAGTTAGAGGATTTAAGTTAGAGCAAATTTATGCTCAAGTGAACGCAGTTTTAGGAGTTTAAAAATGCAAAATGATTTTGAACCAAAAATAATTGCTTTCTGCTGTAACTGGTGTTCTTATGCCGGCGCAGATCTGGCGGGTGTATCAAGGTTGCAATATCCAACCAACGTTCGGATCATCAGAGTTATGTGTTCAAATATGGTGCATCCCAATCTTGTAATTGATGCGTTGACTAAAGGTATTGATGGAGTGATAATGTGCGGTTGTCATATTGGGGATTGCCATTATATTGATGGCAATAAGAGCGCAGAAAAGAGAGCTAATGCAATTACTCTAATGCTTGAGGATTTTGGAATAGAAAGTGAACGGTTTCGACTCGAATGGATCTCTGCTTCTGAAGCGCCAAAGTTTGCCCAAGTGATGAAAGATGTAGTTGATACAATTAAAAAACTTGGACCAAGTCCATATAGTCAATGAAATAAATAAATGAGGCGTATCTAAAAAGGTCTATTTTATAATTTTGATGTTTGAATATGGTAAAATTTCAAAACTTATTTTTGACATAAATACCTTTTTAGACTTGTCTAACGAGTTAGGTAATTAGTTAAATAGCAATACAAGGTTGCTTAATTATAATATGGAAAAGCTTACAAAATTAATGTTCGGAGTAATGTTATGAAAACATTAATGTTTTTACCAGCGTTATCGTTGTTTGCTGTTCAATTGACATATGGACAGGTAACGAACATAAACACCCACCTGACCTGTTCAATAGTTTCAGCTAAAATAGATGCACCCCAAACCTGGGGAGGACACACGCTTATTGCTACATCAGGGACTTTTACAGAAAATATAAGTGTCAATGGCTCTAGCAGCGCCACGAGGCATACGATATACGAATCGATAGAGGCTGTCGCGGTGCATGGAAACTACGCTTACGCAGGCGTGGGAAAGCGGCTGGTGGTGCTAAGTGTCGCCAGTTCAAGTGCGCCTGCGCAGGTAACTTCTATAGACGTGCCAGATGGCTCGGTAATGGATGTTGTTGTATCTAACAATAGAGCGTATGTAGCAGCAGGTGGCGCAGGCTTGCGCGTTATGGACATTTCGGAACCGACCAATCCCAAGGAGATTGGCTTCATCAATACCCCAGGTTACGCCGAGGGTGTGGCTGTGGCGGGTCAATATGCCTACATGGCCGACGGTGGCGCGGGCGTGCGGGTAATCGATATCTCTGATCCGACCCATCCCAGAGAAGTAGGCTTCGTTTATGTTTTGGGCTACGCCTTCAATGTAGTGGTTGTCGGTAACTATGCCTTCGTGGCTGCTGCTGGAGCTGGGCTGCGAGTAGTGGACATCTCCGATCTGATCCATCCAGTTGAAGTAGGAGGATGTGATACGCCGGGTTATGCATACGGTTTGACAGTGGTTGGCAATACGGCTTATGTTGCCGATGGTTGGGAAGGTCTCCGTGTGATAGATGTATCTAACCCCAGAAGACCGAGAGAAGTCGGCTTCTACGATACGCCGGGGTGGACTTTTGAGGTAGCGGTAGTGGGAAACCTTGCCTATGTGGCTGACGCCTTTGCTGGCATGAGGGTGATAGATGTCTCTAATCAGGCTCATCCAATTGAGATTGGTGCATACGAACCTCGTGGGGATATTCACGACGTAGCGGTTGTGGGCAGCATGGTTTATGCGGCTGACCGCAGATGTGGTCTGCGGGTAGTTCAGGTATCCATTGCAAGTCGGCCGACCCAAGTGGGGTTCTGTAGAATGGGTGATGCTCTTGAAGCGGATAGATCTGCAGGTGGTTTTGGAAGTATGAAGCCGCGCTTCGAGAGTTTGGCACCGAGACCCGATCTACCCTTGTCAGGGAAGCCTAGTCTACAACCTATGTTACCTAGAAAAAGAGATGTTGAAAAAGTTGACATGCGTCTTGAACCTGTAGGCCAGATAGGAGGGCACACGCAGGCAGTCGCAGTAGAAGGAGATTATGCCTATGTCGGAATAGGCCTGAGAGTGGAGGTGCTGGACATATCGGACTCAACAAATCCTCAACAAGTTGGCTCCACAGGAATGCTCGATGGATTTGTATCAGACATAGCCATTGCCGGCAGCTATGCTTATGTAACAGTTGGTGGTAAAGGTCTATGGATCGTGGATATCTCTGATCCAACCCGTCCGAATGAACTTGGTTTTCTCCGCACACCAGGCTATGCCGAAGGTGTGGCTGTAGCCGGCAACTATGCCTACGTAGCAGCAGGTGGTGCGGGCGTGAGGGTAGTGGACATCTCTGATAAGACCCATCCGAGAGAGATTAGCTTTGTGTACACACTGGGATACGCCTTCGATGTGGAAGTGGTTGGCAATGTCGCATATGTTGCTGGTGCTGGGGCAGGTCTGCGGGTAGTGGATGTCTCTGATCCAAAACACCCGACCGAAGTAGGAGAGTACAACACACCAGGTTATGCCTATGGAGTTGCTGGTTTTGGGAGCACGGTTTATGTTGCAGATGGTTGGCAGGGGTTGCGGGTGATAGATGTCTCTGATCCAACTCAACCTACAGAGATTGGGGCCGTTGAAGCGCCGGTGCAGGCATTAGGCGTGGCTGTATTGGGGACCATTGCCTACGTAACCGATGCATCTGCCGGACTGAGAGTGATAGATGTGTCCGACCCAACTGATCCGACGGAATTAGGGTTGTACATGGTGTCAGGTGGACGTGTCAAGGACGTGGCTGTAGTCGGAAGTATTGCATTCGTGATTGACCGCAATTGGGGTTTGCGAGTGGTGGATGTTTCTGATCCCACAACCATGACCCAGATCGGATTCTATGGCGCAATGGGGTCTGTTGAGGCTGTGGCTGTTCTCGGAGACTATGCTTACGTGGGAGCGGGGTCTTCTCTGCGCGTCGTTGATATCTCTGACCCAGTCCACCCCAAAGAGGTTGGGATATACGACACTCAGGGCGGCTCTCCCACCGACGTGGTTATCAGTGGCACCTACGCCTACGTAAGTACTTCCTATGGGTCTTATAATCTCCATATCGTGGACATCTCCGATCCCACCCATCCGAAAATGACTGGGGGGATTAGAACAGGTACAGGTGGGGCTTATCGTGAGATAGCTGTTGCAGGGCAGATAGTCTATGTCGCCGACGAATGGGGTCTGCGACTTATTAGCGTTAGCGACCCCACGGCTCCGAACCAAATCGGTTTCATCAACCTCTGGGATAAGGGACAACCGACAATTGGCATCGCTGTTTCCGGGACAATTGCCTACTTGGCCGGTTCAACTGGCGGTGTAGCTATAGTAGATGTCTCTGATTCGTTCAATCCTAAACTAGTTGGTAGCTGCTATACGCCAGGCACTACTCAAGGTGTGGCCGTTACCGGCAGCAGAGCTTATACCGCTAATTCTCAGTCGGGGTTGCGGATAGTAGACGTCTCCAATCCAAGTATGCCAACCGAAATGGGGTTCTTCGACACACCCGGTTGTGCCATGAGTGTGACTATCTCCGACATGACAGCTTATGTAAGCGATGGTGGCGGGGGTATACAGATAGTAGATGTCTCCAATCCCTTCACTCCGACACTGATCATGGCCTATGACACGCCAGGATGGGTCACGGATATGACCTTGGCTGGAGATTATGTTTATGTCGCTGATAGGCTTGGTGGCCTGCTCATTCTTAAGAAGACAACAAAGCAGATCACCAGTAAATACGATACTACAGGTACTTGCATCGTAACGAGCACGGCCGATAGTGGAGCTGGAACACTGCGGCATTGCCTGGAGAATGCAAAAGCTGGCGACACCATCACTTTTGACCCGGTCGTTTTTCCGCCGACAAGTGCTACTCCAATCAAACTCAATGCCCCGCTTCCAACCTTGACCCAGGGTCATCTGACTATTGACGCCAGCAATGCCGGTGTAATTTTAGATGGAAGTAATACACCAGAAGGCACTTTTGGGCTCTTGGTGGCTTCGGATAGCAACAAAATTATGGGCTTACAAGTTTTAAACTTCCCTGCAAATGGAATAATGTTGAATGAAAATGCGGATTTCAATACCATCGGTGGTGATAATTCAATTGGCAATGGACCGACCGGTGAAGGAAATGTCATCTCAGCCAATGGTCCTACGGGCGGCCTACACATATACGGATCGGACAATATTGTTCAGGGTAATTTCATCGGCACCGATGCGACGGGCTCTGTGGCCTTAGGTAATGCCTGGGGTGGACTACAACTGGGAGGCCAGAGAAACTTCATCGGGGGGATTGTAGCGGGCCAGAGAAACATTATCAGCGGGAACAATGAAGGTGGCCTAGTGATTGGAGGCACGAACGCGGTAAACAACACGATCGTCGGCAATTTCATCGGCACGGATGCCAGTGGTACGACGGCATTAGGTAACAATCCTGGTATAGGAATCGCGGGTGGGGCTTCGTACAACAGAGTGGGTGGGAACACGCCGGAGGAGCGAAACATCATCAGCGGTAACCGAGATTGTGGAATCGTCTTAATCTTAGGAGGCGTTACTCGTAACATTTTCGTAGGCAACTACATCGGCACAGATGTTACTGGAGAAAAGGCTTTGGGTAACGTCATCGGGGTGATGATTGAGGATGGCCCATTCAACAACGTAATAGGTGGCACAAATCCGAACGAAAAGAACATCATCAGTGGGAACGGAGTCTATGGTGTCGTTCTTTCAGGTGTAGCTTACAATACGGTCATCGGCAATTTCATCGGTACGGATGCAACTGGCACGGCTGCGCTGGCAAATCGCGATAATGGCGTATTGATTTGGAACGCTGACTTTAACAGAATCGGCGGGACGCGAAGTGGGGAGAGGAACATCAGTAGCAGCAATGGTTGCGGGATTAATATCGGTGGTTCTTCACAAAACAACCTGGTCCTTGGTAACTATATAGGAACCGATGTCAATGGTATCCGACCTCTCTTAAACGCATGGTGGATAGGGGTAAGCATCAATGAGGGTACCCGACATAACTTCGTTGGGGGTACTACCGAAGGAGAACGAAATGTCATTAGCGGCTGGGATGTCGGAGTTGAAATTGCCGACGCTGGTATCGAGTACAATTGGATTGCAGGCAACTTCATTGGTACAGATGCTACTGGAACGGTTGCTATAGGTAATACGTATGGCCTTAGAGTTGAAAATGCATCAAACAATTATATAGGTCCGGGAAATTTATTTGCTAATAATGCAAACTATGGTGTTAGAATAAGGGGAAGCATAGCAATCGGTAATACAATAAGTCGCAACTCCATTACTAATAATAATCATGAGGGGATAATTAATCAGAACGGTGGAAATATAGAACTTAGTCCACCGGTAATTTCCAGTATCTCTGATACATGTGTTACGGGAAGTGCCCCTCCTAATTGTACGATAGAAATTTTCTCCGATCCTCAGAACGAGGGGAAAGTTTATGAGGGCGCGACTAGTTCAGATAGTGTAGGAAATTTTGAATTTATTAAACCTGACAAATTAATTGGCCCAAATGTTACTGCAACAGCAACTGATATACATGGCAATACTTCAGAATTTTCAGTTGAAATTCCTACTGGTATTGAAGAAAATAAGTCTATTCCTTTTACGTATGAACTTTATCAAAATTATCCAAATCCATTTAATCTAACTACCACAATAAAATATTCAATCCCGAAAATTCAGTTCGTAACATTAAAGATTTACGACGTACTTGGTCGGGAAATTAAAACACTCATTCATGAAGAAAAATTGCCGGGAAATTATGAAATAAAATTTGATGGAAGCGGATTAGCTAGTAGTATTTATATATATCGCCTAGTTGCAGAGAAAAAAGTTTTATCAAGAAAATTTGTTTTATTAAAATAAGTTATGTCTAATCCCGCTGATTAACATGGGCAGCCCCGCAGAGCGGGGTAAACTGTTTTTCAGTATAGCATTTTTGTTCTGTGCTAACGGTTAGCGGCAACGTAGTTAAGGAGATAATACTTGGCAGAAAATGTAAAAATAATTGATGGCAAAAAGTTTATGTGGGACGGAATAAATTATGAATCCGAATCTGCGGCAAAAGAAAATGTTGATGAATATTCTAAAGACAGATTCGAGACAAAACTCATAGAGGAAGATGGAAAATATTTTGTCTATAGTCGGCGCGCAGCAGCCGAAGTAAAAATTGAAGGTAATCGTTAAATAGAAGAAGTGGTGAGTAGTATACACTTCATTGTTCAATATGTATAGAAGGAGGCTTAATGGCAACTGTAGCTGAAGAATGGCTCAATATCTGCGGAGGATGTGAAATATCCATCCTTGATATAGGAGAACAACTTCTCGATCTACTTCCATCTCTCCAATTTGTCCATATGCCGGTTTTAATGGATCACAAGTACTACGGACAGACTGGTGAAAAAACTGAACTTGAGATTCCTCAAGCCGATGTAGGAATGATCTCCGGTGGAATAAGAAACGAGAAAGAAAGACATGTTGCAGAAGAGATGAGGAAAAAATGTGGAACTCTTATTGCACTTGGTTCATGCGCTTGTTTTGGAGGTATTCCTGCGCTGGCTAATATGTATGATTTGCAAGAATTATATAATAAAGTGTTCCGGGATTCAAAAAGTACCGAATCGAATAATACTCCATCTGTTGATCTTCCTCCACTTACCAACAGGGTTTACGCTCTTGATGAAGTCGTAAAAGTTGATCTCGCTATTCCCGGCTGCCCGATGAATCCGGCTATCATCGTGGAAGCATTGACTGCACTTCTTAGCGGAAAACCTTTTTCACTTCCCGAAAGAAGTGTTTGTGATGATTGTCCAACCAAACGTGAAGAGAAGAGCAGTTTCAATTTGAAAAGACCATTACAAGATGCAGAGTTCACTCCGGGAGAATATAATTCTTTAAGATGTTTTAATGAGCAGGGAATTATTTGTTTAGGACCTGTTACAAAATCGGGATGCGGAAAACCCATGAACGGAGAAGAAAATATTCCTCGCTGCGTTAAGGGATATATGCCCTGCCGCGGTTGTTTCGGTCCGATAAGAAGCGATGCCAACCCAATGGTTGATATGATGGGCGCTCTTTCATCTATAGGACTTGATGCAAAACTTGTTGAGGATCGACGAGCTACTTTCAACCGCTATATAGGCGGACAAAAACGACTTAGACCTTTACCAACAACAGGAAGGAGGTAATCGAGATGGGTAAACAAATAGTAATACAACCGGTTACAAGAATTGAGGGGCATGCCAAAATTGTTATTTAACTTGATGATTCTGGAAATGTTGCTGATACAAAAGTCAAAGTTGTTGAGTTACGTGGATTTGAAAAATTCTGTATCGGCAGACCAGTTGAAGAACTCCCAAGAATAGTTACAAGCATTTGTGGAGTTTGCCCTTGGTCGCATCATCTGGCTTCTGCAAAAGCTACTGATGCTGTCTTTGGTGTTACAATACCTCCTGCAGGAAAAAAACTGCGCGAATTATGTAACAGTATTGCTTATACAGAAGAACACATTTTGCATTTCTACTTTTTATCCGGTCCCGATTTTGTTATGGGACCTGATTCTGACTATTCAGTTCGGAATGTTATTGGCATCGCACAAAGTAATCCGGAGATTGGAAAGAAAGTTGTGCGTAACCGTCACCTTGCCGGGCAGATGCTCAATATTGTTTCAGGCAAATCAATTCATCCTGTAACTGCTGTCCCGGGAGGATTCAGTAAACCTTTAACTCAGAAAGAAAGGGATCAACTTCTTCCTATGGCAGAAGAGGTTCTTGAATTTGCAAAATTCTCCATGGCTTTTGCAAAAGATAGTATCTTCCCAAAATACCTGGATGCAGTTAAAACCCTTGGAGTAATAAATACCGGATTCCTCGGCACAGTTTCAGATGACGGAGCGCTTAATTTGTACGACGGCAAACTTAGGTTGATGAAAGCGGATGGTTCATATGTGGATTTTGCCTATGACCAATACACAGATTTCATCTCAGAAAAAATAGAGGATTGGACATATTTGAAATTCCCATACGCAAAAGCTTGGGGCGAGGGTTTTTCTATGGATATCAACGATCCCAAAGGGATTTATCGGGTTAATTCCCTTGCGAGAATAAATGTTGCCGATAAGATTTCAACACCATTAGCTCAAAAAGAGTTCGAAATATTCAGGGAGAATTTCGGTCGTCCCGCTCAATTAACTCTTCTCTATCATTGGGCTCGGCTTATTGAATTATTGCATAATGCTGAACGAGCCGTAGAACTGCTGAACGATCCGGAGATCACAAATCGAGAAACAAGAACTCCGGTAACTCCAAGAGCTGCACGCGGAGTTGGATGTGTAGAGGCACCGAGAGGAACTCTCTTCCACGATTATGAAACCGATGAGAACGGATTAATCACAAACGTGAATCTTATAGTTGCAACTACACAAAATAATGCACCTATCAATATGTCGGTAAACCAAGCTGCCAAAATGCTAATTAAAGATGGTAAATATGATCAAGGCATTTTGAATCAAGTAGAGATGGCAATTCGGGCATATGATCCGTGCTTATCCTGTGCAACTCATAACCTTGACGGCCGTCTTCCGGTGCGGATCGATATTGTGAATAGCGAAGGCATTCTGATAAATTCAATTCAAAATTGAGATGCAATTTTTTCTTTTCTTGAATTGAAAAAATTAAAAGGGTGCATGCTTGATCGGCTGCACCTTTTTGTTTATCGAGGATTCTAAAAAATTGTTTAAACTGTCATTTAGAAGAATCCCCGCTTTTAAGAGAGTGTGTGAAAAATATAGGCAAAGTAATGAACTCATACCCCGTAAGGCTGTCCAAAAAGTCCTTTGTGCCTGCACACCGAAGTGATAAAGTTCAACCCTGCCAATACATAGCTATTTTGTGGCAGGTAAGTTTCGGCACACAGGTGTGTATCTTTGTTTGTGCCGTGAAGTTAAAGAAAAGCTCTTTGACATGCTGTAATAAAGATGATACAATCCCGAAAAGTGCTAAACGGGATGAAGTATCGGTAACGCTGTACAGGCGGAGTTACCAAACCGCTCTGCGCTGCAAAAGCCGTAAGGCTACTGTGGTGAACGGACAGAGAAAAGGTTCACAAAATGAATCAGGTAAGTCTTCAAGAGATGAATGCAAATGAATCGCTGATGAAGTAACGAAATCACATAAGTCGTCGGGCAAAATCACATTGTGCAAAGGATGTAGAGATA